>JAQBVH010000421.1 GCA_027623615.1 Planctomycetota bacterium
GGCCGATCGATATGCCGCATAAGAGTGAATCACACCACTAGGCCTAGCCGTCGCCCAACCCAGCGCGCAGGCGCAGGGTCGTGGCCCGCATGCGCTCGAGTTCGGCCTGGTGCTGCGGCTCACCTACGAGGTTCACGCGTTCGTCGGGGTCGGCGGCGCGGTCGAAGAGGATCTCCTCCTCGTGCGGGTCGTTGACCACGTGGATGTACTTCCAACGCTCCTCGACGAGCGCGCGCTCGACGACTGCTCCCTGGCCGAAGCTGGGTGCCATGTAGAGGAACTCGTCGCGCCAGTCCTCGTCCTCGTCCTCGCCCTTCCAGAGCGGAGCGAGGTCAAGCCCGTCCGTCTGCCCGGCCAGCGCGATCCCCGTCAAGGCCGCGAGCGTCGGGTACACGTCCACGTTCAACGCCATGCGCTGCGTGCGCGTGCCCGTCGGAATCGCGGCCGGGTAGCGCATCGCAAGCGGCACGCGGATCGAGGGCTCGTAGCTGAGGCCCTTCTGAATCAGGCCGTGCTCGCCGCGCAGCTGACCGTTGTCGGTCGTGGCGAGGACGATCGTGTTGTCGAGGCGCCCCGCGCCCTCGAGGTGATCGAGCACGTCCCCGACGTTGTCGTCGATCGAGAGCACGAGCTCCCAGTAGCGCGGCTCGGTCTCCGCGAACTCTGCTGGAGTGATCGCGTGGCGGCTGTCCTCACGCAGCCCCGCGTAGAAGGCGGGCAGTTCGTCGTTCGCGCTGATCGGCATCGGGAACGTCACGTCGTCGAGCATGCGGTGGTGTCGCGGCGCCGGCGTCATCGGCACGTGCGGATTCTTGAAGGCGAGCACGAGGAAGAAGCGCCCCTCGGTCCGGTCGAGGAACGCGATCGCGTGGTCCTTGAGCCGGTCCGCCTGGAACCCCACGCTCGGCTCCGGCGTCCCGTTCACCGTCAGCTCCTGGTCGAAGTGACTCCCCGGGCCCTCGTACGACACGAAGTGATCGAAGCCACGCACCGGCCGCGCGCCGGGGTTGGGCAGGTGCCACTTGCCGACCCACGCCGTGCGGTAGCCCGCGGCCTGGAACGCGTCCGCCATGGTCGGCGCGTCCCCGGGGAAGGGCGCATCCGGCTTGTTCGACCAGACCCCGTGGCGCGTGGGGTACTGACCGGTCAGGAGCGTCGCCCTCCCTGGGCAACAGCGCGAGCTCACCACGTACGCGCGCTCGAAGACTACGCCCTCGTCCGCGATGCGGTCGAGGCTCGGGGTCTTGATGTGGGGGTTGCCCGTCGCCGACGTCGAGTCGAAGCGCTGGTCGTCGCTGAAGACGATCAGCACGTTCGGACCGGCGTTCGCCTCCGGTTCCGGCGCGCAGCCCCCCCCGCAGCCCCCTAGGAGGGCCAACCCGACCAGCCAACTACTCCGCCTCACAGCTCTTCTCCCAGTCGAACAGCAGCGCCTCGAGGGTGCGCACAATCTTCGGCCGCGCCGACGCCAGATCCTGCGTCTCCCCCGGGTCGTCGACCAGGTCGTACAGTTCGCTCGTCCCCGTCTCGTGATCGTGGATCAGCTTCCAGCGGCCGTCGACCACCGCACGCAGCGAGCGCGCCCGGTCGGTCTCACTGATCAGGATGCGATCCGGCGTTCCGAGTTCAGGCAGCATCACCAGACCGTCCGCGCGTGAGGCGCCGGGCGCGCCGATGAGGTCGAGCAGGGTGGGCGTCACGTCGATCAAGCTGCTGGCGTCCTGGAGCACGCCGGGCTCCACGCCGGGCCCGGTCAGGATCCAGGGTACGTGCAAGAGCTCCTCGTAGAGGCGCTTGGCTGTCCCGAGTTCCCCGTGCTCCCCGAGCTCGAGGCCGCTGATGCCTACGACGCAGACGAACGTGTCCTCGTCACGCCCGCGCCCCTCTAGCCCCTCGAGCAGCCGCCCGACCTGGACGTCCACCCCGGCCACCGCTGCGTCGTACAACGCCATCAACGCCTGCTGGTCCGCGCCCGTCAAGTCGAGAGACAGACGCATCAGGTCCCGGTAGCTGAGGCCGTTCGCGATCGGCCCCTGGTAGTGCGGATCGATCGGCGAGGTCGCCAGGTCCCAAGGAGGCAGCGCGTCCGCGTAGTGCACGAGCAGGAAGAAGGGATCGTCCCCCACCGCGTCGAGCCAGGTCAGGGCCGCGCCCGTCACCTGCGCTCCGCTTGGCGGGAACACGTCGTCGTCGGTTGCGCCCTCGGGCGGGAGGCCGACCTCCATGTAGTTGTGCGGCTCGAAGCCCTGGTCGAGGTTGAACCGCCCGGCGACGAAGCGATGGTTGACGATCGCCGCGGTGCGGTAGCCCTCCTCGGCCAGCAGCTCCGAGAGGAGCTCGACGTCGTAGGGCAGGGCCGCCTCGAGGTCGGTCCACCCGAGCGCGCTCGGATAGCGGCCCGAGAGGAGCGCCGCCAGCGCCGGCGCGCTCCACGGCGTCGGTGTGGACACGTCGCTGTAGCGCAGGCCGTGCGCCGCGAGGTCGTCCAGGTTCGGCGTGGAGCCCACGCCGCTGTAGGCCCCGACCTGGTCCGCCCGCAGCCCATCGACAGCGACGAGCACGACGCTGGGGGGGCGCGGCGACTCGTCCGCCGAGACCTCACCGCCGCAACCGTTGAGGAGCAGAGAACCGACCACCCCCGTCGAAACGGAGAGGACGAGGAGGCCGACCAGCGCGCGCGTCATGGTGCGCTCGGAGCGTACCGATTCGGGAAGGCCGATCCAACGCGGCGTCCGGACCGACGAGATTGGCGACCTGTCCATGCTGCTCTCCCCCCTGCTCCCCCTCCTGGCCTGCGTCGCGATCCAGGATCACGGCTTCGAGGTGCCTGATGGGTTCGTCCTCGAGCGGGCCCTGGCCGAGCGGCGCAGCAATCTGGCCGTGACCACTGCCGGTCCGGGTCGGCTGGTGCTCTCCACGGAGGAGGAGGGCCTGGTCCTGGCCCGGGACCCGGACGGTGACGCCTGGTTCGAGCGGACGCAAGGCGGACGTTTATTACGCCAACCCGCGACTGCGCTGAGTGTCCGGCGTCGGCGTCGAGGTTACGCTCGGAGACGAGGCCGAACCCGCGGCCGAGACCCAGGAGAACTTCCATGCTGCACCCGATCATCGTGTTGAGCCTCGGCGCCCTTGGCGGCGTGAGGGCTGGCGCGACCGACACCGAAGACGAAACGAAGATCCCCGCGCAATTCCATGAGCCTGTCCGCCTCCAGGCGGAGGGTGAGTACGTGCGCGTCGAAGCCCCCGGCTACGCCTGCCCTGCATGGGAGGACGTGAACGGGGACGGTCGCAAGGACCTGGTCGTCGGCCAGTTCTCCGGCGGCAAGATGATGGTCTACCGCACCAAGGAGGACGGAACCCTCGCCGCTGGCGAGTGGCTCCGGGCCGGCGGCGAGGTCGCCCAGGTCCCGGGCGTGTGGTGATGCACGAGCTCCACTCCACAGTTCGTGGACCTCAACGGCGACGGCCTGACCGACATCCTCTCCGGCTCCTACTCGCGCATGGACGGCGACATGGCCGGCCTGTTCCAGGTGCTCTGGGGCGAGAAGGATGGCAAGTACGGTGCGGCCAAGGCCCTGGCCTACGCCGACGGCGAGCCGCTGATCCTGCCGGGCTCCCGCGACGATTCGATCACCGATCGGATCTGCACCCGACCCACCGCGGCCGATCTGAACGGCGACGGGCACCTCGACCTGGTCGTCGGCAACTTCTCCGGCACCTTCTATCTGTACGAGGGCAAGGGCAAGGGTCAGTTCGCCGAGCAAGCGACCCAGATCCAGTGCGGCGCTGAGCCGCTCGAGGTCAGCGCCCACAGCGACCCGTTCCTCGTGGACTGGGACGCCGATGGCGACCTCGACATCGTGACCGGCACCGCCCAGGGCGGCGTCTATCTCATCAAGAACACGGGCAACGCCAAGGAGGCCAACTTCGCCGAGCCCGTCGAGATGGTGAAGCCGGTTGGCTACGGCTCCTACGCAGAGGTGCGTATGGGCGACGCCTTCATGCAGGGTCCGCAGGCCGGCACTCGCGTCTGGGTCGACGACCTGAACGGTGACAAGAAGCTCGACCTTTTGGTCGGCGACAACGTCACCCTCCTGTACCCCGCCGAGGGCCTCGACGAGGCGACCGCGACCAAGCGCTACGAGGCGTGGACCAAGCGTCAGGCCGACCTGATGTCCAGCTCCCCGTTCAACAGCGGCGAGCCGCCGACCGAGGAGGCCCTCGACGCGTGGAACGCTGCGTACGCGGCGCTCAACCAGGACCTGACCAAGATCGTCGACCAGCAGAGGACCGGCTTCGTCTGGGCCCTCTACCAGAAGTAGTCCCTCGCGGTATGCAAAGGGGGGCGGGCGCCGCGTGG
>JAQBVH010000422.1 GCA_027623615.1 Planctomycetota bacterium
CTGCAGCGGCTACATGGCAGCGCTCGAGCTCGCGGAGGCCCTGCTCAGCCGGGCCCCGTCCGACGCGCTGGCCCTGGTCGTGGGCGCCGAGGCGATGACCCGCGTGCTCGACGCCGCCGACCGCGCCACCCTGCCGATCTTCGGTGACGGGGCGGGGGCCCTGGTCGTCTCCCGGTCCTTCGAGGACGGGCCGGGCGTGTCGCCCTGCGCTCGCATGACCCGCCCGGCCGGCGGGCCGAACATCCGCATCGAGCCGAAGCGCGCCTGCGAAGGACCGCTCCTGCGGCTGACCGCGGAGGGCGGGCGCGTCGTCGTCACCGAGGAGCCGGGCACGCGCCTCGTGGTGCGCATGCGCGGTCGCGCCGTCTTCCGGGACATGCTGCGCGCCCTGCCGGCGTTCGTGCGCGGGGCCCTCGCCGAACGCGGCCAGGCCCTCGAGGAGTTCGCGCGGGTGGCCCTCCACCAGGCGAACGCGCGCCTGGTCGAGGCGGTCGCGACCGGCCTCGAGCTCCCGCCGGAGCGCCTCCTGCAGAACATCGCCCGCGTGGGCAACACGACGGGTGCCTCCCTGCCCTTGCTGCTCGATGGAGCTGCGCGGCGGGGCCTCCTCCGGGCCGGAGACGACGTGTTGCTCGTCGGCTTCGGCGCGGGTTACTCAGCTGCAATCACCTCTCTGCGATGGTCATGAACCTCACCCAACGGACCGACGACCTCCTCGACGATTCCCTCGCTGCCCTGCGCGCAGCGGCAGGCGACGCCGAGCGGACGCGCGCGGTGCGCGCTCTCTTCGAAGGGCTGCGTTCCTTGCGCGGGGCCGGTTGCGCGGACAGCTGGCGGGCGGTGACCTCGCGCGTCATGGCGCACCCGGTACGGGCCCTGATCCACGAGGATCCGATGACCCGGCGCAGCTTCGAGAAGCCACGCGGCTACGCGGGGGATGCGGTGCTGCTCGACTACATCTACCGTCACACCGTGCTCGAGGACGTGACCTCGACGGGGCGCGTGGTCAACGACTACGCGGTCGGCCGGCCGGCGGCCTGCGCGGTGCGTCACCGCCGCGACTATCTGGCCCACCGCATCGATCGCGTCGCGGACCGGGTGGAGGGCGCGCGCGTCCTGTCCGTGGCCTGCGGTCACCTGCGCGAGGGCGAGCTCTCGACCGCGGTGCGCACCGGCGCCCTGGGCGAGCTCGTCGCGTTGGACGCGGACGAGGACAGCCTCGCGGTCGTGGCGCGCGCGGCCTACCCGCGGGTGCGCCCCGTGACCCTGTCGATCGCGCGCCTGCTGGCCGCAGGAACGCGGCTGGGGCACTTCGACCTGATCTACTCGGCCGGGCTCTACGACTACCTCGCGCAGGACCTGGCCGCGAAGCTGACCGAGCGCTTGTTCGAGAGCCTGCTGCCGGGCGGCGAGCTCCTGGTGAGCAACTTCCTGCCGGGGGTCACGGACGCGGGCTTCATGGAGAGCTTCATGGGCTGGGAGCTGCTCCTGCGCGACCTGCCCGCGATCGAGGCCTTTGGCGCGTGCGTCGACCCGGCGCAGGTTGCGGATGCGCGGGTGTTCGAGGATCCCTTCGGCGCGATCGGCTACTGCGAACTCTCGCGCCGCTGAGCCACTGCTGGTCGGGGACCCGACCGGGTCACCGGGGCCCGAGCTTCGCGCCCGGCGCCGGGCGCGGCTCGCCCTCGCCGCGGTCTCCTCGGCTCAGCTGCGCTGCACACCCGAGGGCGGGTCGACGCGCTGGTCCGCCAGGGACAGCACCTCGTCGCGCAGCCGGGGCAGACTGCCCGCGCAGATCGCCTCCCGGATGCGCCGCAGCAGGTCGTGGAAGTAGTGCAGGTTGTGCAGGGTCGCGAGCTGCGCGCCGAGCATCTCGTTCGTCTTGGCGAGGTGCCGCAGCACGCCCATCGAGAAGCCGTCGAGGTGGGGGGCGGGGCAGTCGGGGTCGAGGGGGTCGGCGCAGTCCTTCCAGCCCCGGTGACGCAGGTTGATCAGGCCGCGACTGGTGAAGACCTGATGGTTGCGGCCGTGCCGCGTCGGCGTCACGCAGTCGAACAGGTCGATGCCGCGCTCGACCGCGTCGAAGAAGTCGATCGGCGTGCCGACGCCCATCAGGTAGCGCGGCTTGTCGGCGGGCAGGTGGGCCGAGGCGAACGACACCGCGTCGCGCATCGCCGCTCGGTCCTCGCCGACGCTGACGCCGCCGATCGCGTAGCCCACCAGGTCGTGCTGCACGATCGCCTCGGCCGAGGCGGCGCGCAGGTCCTCGAAGGCGCCGCCCTGGGCGATGCCGAAGAGCGCCGTGCCCGTGGCGAGTCCGCCGCGCTCCCGCCAACGGGTGACACAGCGCTCGAGCCAACGGTGGGTACGCTCGGTCGCGGCCTGGACCTCGCCGCGGTCGTGCGGGTCGCTCGGGCAGTGGTCGAAGGCCATCATCACGTCCGGCGCGAGCGCGAGCTGGATGTCGACCACCCGCTCGGGCGTGAAGCGCACCCGGTCGCCGTCGACCACCGACTTGAAGGTGACGCCGTCCTCGTCGATGGCCCGGATGTCGGCCATCGAGAAGACCTGGTAGCCGCCCGAGTCCGTGAGGACCGGCCCGTCCCAGTTCATGAACCGGTGCAGCCCACCGAGCCGCGCGACCGTCTCCTCGCCCGGGCGCAGGTGCAGGTGCAGGGTGTTGCCCAGGATCATGCGTGAGCCGAGCTCGCGCAGCTCGCGCGGGTGCACGCCCTTGACCGTGCCGCGGGTGCCGACCGGCATGAACGCGGGCGTCTCCACCGGACCGTGGGGGGTGTCGAGCACGCCGCGCCGCGCGCCGGTGTGCGGGCACTCGGCCTGCACCCGGTAGCCGAACTCGGCCGCGGCGCTCATCGGCCGGTCTCGGCGCTCATCGGGGCCCCCATCTGGGCGCTCATCGGATCGTGCGGCGCACGAGGCTCGAGCCCGGGTAGTAGTGCGCCAGGATCTTCTGGAAGGTCGCGCCTTCCTTGGCGAGGTCGCGCGCGCCCTCCTGGCACAGCCCGACGCCGTGACCGCGACCGATACCGTGCACGGTCAAGCTGCGGCTGATCGGCGACCCCGCCGGCGGGTTCGACCCGTGAATCCAGGCGCTCTTGAGCTCCGCTGCGCCGAAGGCGGCGCGCAGCTCATCCATCCGCACGCGTCGCTCGACGCCGCCGCCGCGCACCGTGGCCGCCATCCAACGTCCGGAGCGATCGCGCTGGGCCGCCGCGAGGCTCTCGAAGCGCGGGCCGAGCTCGAGCCCCTCCGCGGCGCGGGTGAGCTCGCCGAGGGTGAACTCCCGCTGCCAACCCAGCGGGCGCTTCGGATCGGGGCGACCGGCCAGACGCTCCTGGGCCGCCCGATAGAGGCACGGGGGACAGTCGACGGGCGGCGGGCCCGAGGGCGCGCTCGCGAACACCTCGGTCAGGCTCGCTGTCCGCCCGCCGCAGGAGGCATGGAAGCGCGCGTCCTCGAGCCGTCCGAGGCGCGTCAGGACCTGGTCGCGGGTCAGCTCGACCGCGTCGCGCAGGCGGCGCGCGACGGCGCGGGCCGTGTTCGAGTCGCCGGGCAGGTAGCGGCCGCGGTAGGCCTGGTCGAGGGTCGAGTCGACGAGCACCGGCCGCGAGCTCGACTGGCCGCGGACGGCCAGGGTGGCCAGGGCATAGGTGCGCACGCACACCGCTTGGGCCGCCATCTCGGCCAGCTCGCCGGACCAGATCGCGAGCTCGGCGGCGACGACGCCTTCGACGTAGTCCTCGACGTCGATCTCGTTGATCAACTCGAGGCCGCCCGCGCGGCGCGCCTCGACGATGAACCGGCCGTCATAGCTCTTGCCGTCGAAGGTCAGCCCCGTGCGCGCGGTGCGCGGCTCGAGCACCAACCGTTCGCCGACCTGTCCGTCGGACGCGAGCACGAGGGAGCCCGCGCGTGAGAAGCTGGTGGCGCCGCGGGCCTGATCGGTCAGCACCAGCTGGTCCAGGCCGCGGGCGGCGAGCAGGAGCACCGACACCTTGGCGGGGCCCATGAGGGGCGAGGAGCGGGGCGCGGAGGCGTCGACCGCCCGCGAGCGGCGGGTGGGGGAGGGCTGGATGCCCGAACCCACGCAGCCGGCGACCAGCGCTCCGACGGAGGCGCCGAGCGCCCCATGCAACAGTGCGCGCCGGTTCATTCGGTGAAGAGGCCCCCCTGGGCGGGCCGGTCCAGGTCCACGCCAATCGCGGCGGCGCCGGCGGGGGTCAGGACTCGCCCGCGCGCCGTCTTCTGCACCAGGCCGTGGCGCAGCAGGTGCGGCTCGTAGGCGTTCTCGATCGTGTCGTCGTTCTCGTCGACGACCGCGGCGATCGTCTTCA
>JAQBVH010000423.1 GCA_027623615.1 Planctomycetota bacterium
GGGAGCGAGGCGAGCTCCGGAAGATAGCTCGCGAGCTCGAGACCCGTTTCCTCCGTCCACCCCTTACGGAGGATGCGCCCGTCCTGGGTATCCAACGCGACCATGACCCGAAACGGCCACTCGGCAGCGAGCGCCGCCAGCCAATCGGGATCGTCCAGTGCGCGCGTGCCGACGACGACCCGGTCGACGCCCGCGTCCAGGAGGACCAGGGCGCGATCGTCATCGCGGATGCCGCCGCCGACCTGTATTGCCGCGGGCGTCGTCGCCACGATCCTAAGGATGACGTCTAGGTTGTCTCCGCTGCCGAGCGCCGCGTCGAGGTCGACCACGTGGAGCGTCCCGAACCCGCGTTCGTACCACCTCAGCGCCTGAGCGACCGGGTCCGGCAGCGACACGCGCACGGCGTCCGGCCGACCTCCCACGAGCTGGACGCAACGGCCGCCCTTCAGGTCGACGGCTGGGGCGGCGATCATCGCGCGAGCTCCCGGGCGAGCGTGACGAAGTTCGCCACGATCCGACGTCCCTTGCTCGAACTCTTCTCGGGGTGGAACTGCATGCCCCACGTGTTCGCCCGCCTGATGCTGGCCGCGAAGCGCCGTCCGTCGTACTCAGACCAGGCGATCTCGTCCGATGCGTCGTCGGGGACGCACACGAAAGAGTTCGCGTAGTATCCGATGAGCTCGTCGATGCCCTCGAAGATCGGGTCGTCGCCCGTCTCGACGTCGTTCCATCCCATCTGCGGCACGATGGGCGCGTCGAGCAGCTCGACCGTGCCCGGGACGAGACCGATCCCGTCGTCGCCGTCTGCCTCCTCGGAGGATTCGAAGAAGAGCTGCATCCCCAGGCAGATGCCGAGGCAGGGCAGACCGTCCGCCAGCGCCTCGCGTAGCCGCGTGCGGTCGTCGGGCAGCGCGCGCGCGGCCGCTCCGAACGCGCCGACGCCCGGTAGGACGAGCGCCTCCAAGCACAGCGCCTCTGACCAGTCGGCCGTCACGGTGACCGCCGCGCCGGCACCCTCGAGCGCCTTGCCGAGCGAGTGCAGATTGCCCGCGCCGTAGTCGAAGAGCGCGATTCTCATCGGGACACGACCTCCCGAAACGCCGCCATGCGGCTGTCCAAGGCTTCGAGGAACCGCTCCATGAGCGGCCAGGGTCCAACGGTCACGCGGAGTGCTTCGCCCAGGTCGGGGACCTGAGTGAAGGGACGCACCTGCACTGAGGCCTCCCGGAGCGCACGCGCGTCCTCCGCCGCGGTGCCCGAGGGCGCGGCGACCAGGATGAAGTTTCCGCTCGAGGGGAGCTGGGCGAGGCCACGCGCTTCGATCTCCTGGCGCAGTCGCTCGCGGTTCGCCACGCACTCCGCCGTGGTGCGGGCCACCCACGCGTCCTCGTCACGGACAGCGACGACCGCGAGCTCGGTGGCCAGTCGGGCGACCTTATAGGGACCCCTCGACTTGTCGACCTCGGTCACGACTTCGGATGTGCCCACGCCGAAGCCGCAGCGGAGACCGGCCAGGCCGTAGGCCTTCGAGCAGGTGCGCGTGACGAGCAGCTTGGGGTGCTTCGGCGCCCAGCCGAGCAGCGTCTCGCCCGCGAAGTCGGCATAGGCCTCGTCGAGCACGACGAGAGGGCCGTCTTCGCCGCGCAGACCGAGCAGCCGTTCCACCCACTCCTCGGGAAGCTGAGCGCCGGTCGGGTTGTTGGGCCTGCACAGGTAGACGACCGCGGGGTCACCGGCGAGGAGCGCGCGCGGGTTGTCGAGGGCTTCCTGCCACGGCACCGGCCGGGGTACCATCCCGCTCATGCGGGCGAGGTCGCCGACCATCGAGAAGGTCGGGGCAGGGTAGGCCACGGTCTGCCCCGCGCCGTATGCGGCCCGGAAGGCCGAGTCGAGCACGTCGTCGGAGCCGGCTCCCGTCGTGACGCACTCGGGCGCGACGCCGAAGCGCTCCGAAACCGCTACGCGCAGCGTGTCCGCATACAGCTCGGGATAGGTACGCAGGTCGTCCGGCGTCGCCGCCCTCATGCGCGCCAGCGCCGCGGGGTGGGGGCCCCACAGGTTGGTGTTGTCGCTCAGGTCGACCGCTACCGGGCTGCGGCCGGGGTCGTACCGGTTCAGGTCGGCGTAGTCCTCTCGCGGGAACGGCGTCACTGAGACCTCCTGCGGGCTGTTGCTGCAGCGGCGTGGGCGGGCAGGCCCTCAGCATAAGCGAGAGCCGCCACGTCGGCGGCCATGGCGTCCGCGCCCCGCGCGCCGATCTCCTGGATGGTGTAGGAGCGCAGATAGTTCAGCGTCGAGAGGCCGGAGAAGCTGCGGGCGCGTCCGGCCGTGGGCAGGACATGATTGGCGCCCGTGAGGTAATCGCCGAACGCCACGGAGGCGGCGGCACCCACGAAGGTCGTGCCGGCGGTGGTGACGCGACGCGCGTCGGACAGGGCGTTCGCCGTCATCACGCTCAGGTGCTCCGGAGCGTAGCGGTTCACGAAGTCGATCGCCTCGTCCATGTCGTGGGCAATCAGGATCGCGCCCTGGATCGCGAAGGCCTGGGCGCAGATCTCCGCCCTCGGGGCCGTGGCCAGCTCGGCCGCGAGCGCGAGCTCCACGGCGGAAGCGACCGCCTCGGAAGTGGTGACCAGGACACAGGCCGCGTCGGGATCATGCTCGGCCTGGGCCATCATCTCCAGGGCCGCCCGGCGCGCATCGGACTCGTCGTCGGCGAGCACGAGCACTTCGGAAGGTCCCGCGGGCGAATCGATGACGAGCTCGCCGGCGACCTGCCGCTTGGCTTCCGTGACCCAGCGGTTCCCGGGGCCGACCACCGCGTCGACCCGGGGTACACTCTCGGTCCCGAACGCCAGGGCGGCGACCGCCCCGGCTCCACCGAGCGAGAAGAGCCTGTCCGCGCCCGCGATCGCGCAGGCCGCGAGTACCTCGCGCGGCGGCCTGCCCGATGGGCCGGGAGGCGAGCAGACGAAGACCTCGGGCACGCCCGCCGCCTTCGCGGGCACGACGCCCATCAGCACCGAGCTGGGATAGGCGGCCCGCCCACCGGGGGCGTACACGCCGACGCGCGCGAGCGGCGTCCATGCACGCGTGATACGCACATCGGGCTCGACCTCGAGGCTGACCTCGCTGGGGATCTGCGCGGCGTGGAAGCGCCTCACGTTCGTCGCCGCACGTTCCAACGCGGCTTTCACGGTCGGGTCCAGCTCGGCTACCGCCTCGGCCCATGCCTCCCTCGGCACCTCGATCTCGTCGAGCCGCACCCGGTCGAAGCGCTCGGCCATCTCCAGGAGGGCCAGGTCGCCGCGCTCCCGCACGTCGGCCAGGATCGCCGCGACCGATGCGGCCAGGCCGGGATCGTCGTGAGGCGCACGGTCGAGCAGGCGCTCCAGAGCGGCCGCGTCCAGGTCGGCGAGCCGGCCGCGGGCGAACAACTCCACGGGGCTCACGGCATCAGCCTCTCGATCTTGGTCACCAAAATGCCCTCGGCACCGAGCGCCTTCAGCCGCGCGATCGTCTGATAGACGAGGTCGGCGTCGACAACTGCGTGCGCCGCGACCCACGATCCTCCGTCGAGCACCTCGACGATCGTCGGCCCCGAGAGGCCCGGAATGACCTTGCGGACCTCGTCGAGCTTGTTCTTCGGCACATTCGCCATCAGGTAGCGCTTCTTCTGCGCGGCGAGCACCGACTCGAGCGCCGCGGCGAGATCGCCGAGCTTGCCGCTCACCTCCGGATTGGCCAGAGCCGCAGGATTGGCCACCATGCGCGCCGTCGATTCGAGGATCGTCCCGATCTCACGAAGGCTGTGCGCCCGCAGGGTCGAACCGGTTGACGTGATGTCGACGATGACGTCCGCGATGCCGAGGTGCGGAGCGATCTCCGTGGCGCCGCTCACCGGCGCGATCGTGATGGGGATGCCCAAGGACTCGAAGTGACGCGCAGCGCTGCGGGGGAAGGAGGTGGCCACGCGCGTGCCGGCAGGGAGCTCGTCCGCGGACTTCACGCTCGACTCGTCACGGACGGCGACCACCAGCCGACAGGGCCCGAAGCCTAGGTCGAGCATCTCGGTCACGTCCCGGCCGCTCTCGGCCACACAGTCGGCCCCCGTCACCCCCACCTCGGCGGCCCCGTCGGCGACGTACTCCGGGATGTCCTGCGTGCGCACGAAGATCGCTTGGAAGTCCTTGCCCAGGGACGCCATGAGCGCCCGCTCGGCCGCGAAGCCCGCGCGCAGCCCCGCCTGCTCGAACAGGTCGAGCGCTTGCTCGGAAAGGCGGCCCTTGTTCGGGAGCGCCACTCGAATCGGTCGGTTCATCGTATGCCTACTCTGGAAGCGTCTGGTCAAAAGA
>JAQBVH010000424.1 GCA_027623615.1 Planctomycetota bacterium
TGGGAATTCAAGCAGCGCGGGGAGAGCGGGCTGTGGGTCTCGGACCTCTTGCCTCACATCGCCGAGGTCGCGGACGAGCTGTGCGTGATCAAGTCCATGGTCTCGAAGTTCCCCGAGCACACGGCGGCGAACTACTACCTGCACACAGGACACAACCCCCAGGGGCGACCGAGCATGGGAGCCTGGCTCGGCTACGGACTCGGGAGCGAGGCGGACAACCTGCCCGGCTACGTCGTGATCAACGGCGGCCTGATCCCGCCCGGCGGCTTGCAGAACTTCGGGTCGGGTTTCCTGCCGGCCAGCTACCAGGGCTCGGTCTTTCGCGCGGAGGACGAGGCGATCGCGAACTCACGACCCCGTGAGGGCGCGCAGCGGCAGCGGCGCAAGCTCGACCTGATCGAGCGCCTCGACAAGCAGGCGCTCGCGAGCGCCGGTCAAGACGACGGGGTCGAGTCGGCGATCGCCAACTACGAGCTGGCGTTCCGCATGCAGGCCGCCCTGCCGGAGCTGACCGACTTGTCGGGCGAGAGCGAGGCGACCCGCAAGCTCTACGGCCTCGACGCGGAGTGGCAGCACGCCCAGACCTACGGCCGGCAGTGCCTGCTCGCGCGCCGTTTGATCGAGCGTGGCGTGCGCTTCGTGGAGTTGACCTGCCCGAACGTCGGCCATGACCGCTGGGATCAACACGGCAACCTCGAGAAGGGGCACGCGGACAACGCGCGCACCGTGGACCAGGCGATCGCTGGTCTGCTGAAGGACCTCAAGAGCCGCGGGCTGCTCGATTCGACCCTGGTCGTCTGGGCGGGGGAGTTCGGACGCACGCCGATGGCCCAGGGCTCGGACGGCCGCGACCACAACCCGCACGGGTTCTCGATCTGGATGGCCGGCGGCGGCGTGAAGTCGGGCTTCTCGTACGGGTCGACCGACGAGTACGGCTACTTCGCGGTCGAGAACAAGGTCACGATCCATGACCTGCACGCCACGATGCTGCACTTGCTCGGCATCCACCACGACCGGTTGACCGTGCGCTTCAGCGGCCGGGACATGCGCCTGACCGACGTGCACGGAGAGATCGTGCACGGGGTCATTGCGTAGCGAGCCCCGCGGGGGCCCGCCACGTCCGACGGCGTGGGGGCAGCGGCGCAGCTCGAGACAAGGGTGTTGAGAAGGGCGATCGGATCGCGCAACCAGGATCCCGATCAGGGGGTACGGTAGTACCCATGCGCACGCTCACCCTCGCACTCCTGATCCCGTTCGCCGCGCCCTCCCTCGCACAGCGTGGCGCACCCCCCGCCAAGCGCGTTTCTCGGCTCGAGGAACCCCAGGCCAACCTGCTGCGGCCCCCGCTGCCGCCGATCACCGCGAGGCTCGATCTTCAGACTGCAAACGGCGGCGGCCTGCCGCGCATCCTGGTCACGGGCTACTGGCCGCCGACCAACGAGATGCTGCGGCGCTTCAGCGAGGACCCGGTCCAGAATCCCGACGGTTGGATCGGCGCGAACTGGGAGGGGCGCGGCTACGACGTCGTCTCCTACTTCCCCGAGTTCCCGAATGGCGTCGGCAAGGGCGAGGGAGACCTCGAGGTGGACTACCAGGACACGTCGAACGACTGGTGGCCGATCACTGCTGCCGAGCGGCCGCTGGCGGTCGTGACCTTCAGCCGCGGGTTCAACGACCTCTCCTGGGAGGTCGAGATGAACCAGTACAACTCGCAGACCTGGATCGGTGACTACCTCGCGCCTTTCCAGCCGACGCCGGCGCCCCCGGACGCGGGCTGGCCAACGGACACCCTGCGCCTCTCGACCCAGCCGGTGCAGGAGATCGTGGACTCGATCAACCTGGCCAACCTGAACCTCAACGCCTTCATCTGCTTCGCGGGTGCTGGTGGGAACTTCCTGTCGGAGTTCATCGCCTACCACGGCGTCTGGTACCAGGACCTGCACTCAGACCCCATGGATCCGGACTGGTGCATCGCCGGCGGACACGTCCACGTGGGCGCGATGATCAAGACCAAGAAGGCCACCCGCGCCGCGAAGCAGACGATCCGCACGGTCATCCACTACGTGGACTCCGTGCTCGATCCGAGCTGCCAGTTGATCCAGCCGTACTGCACGACGTCGAAGAACTCGGCGCACCCCGGCGCCCTGCTCTCGACCACGGGCTCGGCATCGATCGCGGCCAACGCGCTGACGCTGGTCGTCACCGACTCGCCGCCGAACGAGTTCGGGATGTTCTTCTACGGGCCCGGCCGGGACAACCAGCCCCTGGGGGACGGGACTTTGTGCGTGGCCGCGCCCCTGTTCCGTGTGCTGCCCGCAAGTCAATCGGACGCGGACGGCTTCGTGAGTCGAACCCTCGACTTCACCCAGTCACCCTTCAACAGCGGCGCGGGCGCGATCTCGTCCGGGTCGACCTGGAACTTCCAGTACTGGTACCGGGACAACGCGGCGGGCGGCACGGGCTCGAACGCGAGCAGCGCCGTGGCCGTCACGTTCTGCCCGTAGCTGTGGGGGAGGACCCCCGACTCCCTACTGGAACGTGATGCTGATGGCCGCGCTGAAGCGGCTCGTGCCGACGTCCCTGTGCCACGTCTGATAGTTTTCGGTGCTCCCGGGGAATGCGAACAGCGGAGTGGAGATGCACGGCCAGCCAGCGAAGTCTGGGTCCAGCGAGCCGCAGTTCGCGACAGGCGCCGTGGCCTGACCCACTCCAGCGGCATCGAACACGTAGAGGAACGGCTTCACATACCGCTCGATCTGACCACCGAGGCACAGGTTGCCCATGCTCCCCGGCGGGTCGACGATGAAGCCCGCAACCGGACTGGAATGGAGATCAGGTAGCCCACCTGGCTCGGGACGCCTTGGGTCACATGAAAGCGCAGATCGTCCTACGCGCCCGCCGGGTTCGTGGCTGAGTATGCAAACAGCAGGGTCTCGAGCCCGGTCGAGTTCGCCACCGCGGGACCGCAGTAGGGTGTCCCCACGGCCAAGCCAGGACCCATGTCGGTCAGGGTGATCGTCAGTCCGGAGGTTGCCAGGCTCTGAAAGTTGCTGGTGCAGGTTCCCAAGCGACCCACGCTGGCCGTGGCGGTCAGGCGAGCATCCAACACGTGGGACCCGGGGCGCAGGCAGAGGTACTGGACCTCGCTCTCATTGACGGGCTTCGTTCCCTGACCGGTCTGCGTGCCGGCGAAGGTCGCCACATAGGCGCCATCGACACGAACCTCAGCCGAGAAGTGCGCGACGTCGGGTGGTGAGTTGATGTCGGTGACAGTGAGGGTTCCAGCTGCGCCTGCCTCGATCTTGACGAAGGTCGCGAGCGGCCCCACTTGAATGCAGGCGTTGGCTCCGCTGGCTGCGTTGACTTCGCCCGTGCAGCTCGTGTTGTTCTGCACGATGCTCCTCGCCTTCAGGCTGAGCTGGTTCACCGCAGGGCTGACACCGTCTGCGCAACAGGCAGCTCCAGCAATGCAAGACTCTGGCGTCCCGTTGCTGTACTGGAAAGTGCCCCACGCAATGACCTGACCTTGGGCGATCGAGGTGGACAAGCACATGAGGATGGGGACGAACGATCGGGCAGCCAAGGGTCGCAGCATTCTGCTCCGCCTAACTCCATTTCCAGTTCCTCGGGGTTTGGCAATCGACCAAGGAGGTCCGGGAGCCTCACCCGAGCGGTTGAGTCATCCTAACTAGCAAGCCATTGTGCGGATGGCGGTCAAGTGCCGTAACCAGCCCGCGCGACCGGACGGCTAAGAGTCTGCGCCAGAGGTGCGGACTCCGGGCTGCAACACCGTCAGGTGTGGCGCCAGAGCCACCCACGCCTCCGAAGGAGACGTAGGCGGCCCCAACGGGGTCGCCTAGTGCAGGTTCCTCTAGGGGACCCATGGCGGCCCAACTCCCTGTTGGTACCCTCGAGGTGGTTGGGCCGTGCCCCAAACACTGACATTCCCTGATCCTCGGAGTCGTCACCCATGCAGCTCGTAGCTCGTGCCTGCCTCGGAGGGAGCCTCGCCTTCACGCTCCTGGAAGCCGCATCCGCTCAAGGTCCGTGGCACGCCTTGCTGTCTCCCAACTCGGTCACGGACGGTGTGTTCGCCACGGCGGTCGCCCTCGACGCAGGCCGGATGATGGTTGGCCAGCCTCACCGAGACGACGGCTCGGGCCGCGTCTACCTGCACGAACGTCTGGGCGGCGTCTGGTCGGCAACGGCGACACTGACGCCAAGCACGGGCAGGCCCGGCGACACCTTCGGGGAAGCTCTCGTCCTCGATGGGGATCGGCTCGTCGTCGGCTCCGGGGGGGGCGGCGGGGCTGCGCAGCGATCGGGGGCGGCCTTCGTCTTCG
>JAQBVH010000425.1 GCA_027623615.1 Planctomycetota bacterium
CGCCAGCACCGCGTCGACCTCGCAGCCGACCATGGCCGACAGGTCGTCCATGGGGTGGGGGTCGAGGGGGCGACACGTGGCGACCTTGAGCACGCCGTCCGCGCCGACATCCAGGGCGATCAGGTTGTAGTTGCGCGCGAATTGGACAGGGACTCGATCCACGAAATCCACCGGGACCTTGGTCCCCTCGAGGCTCTTGCGGTACTCGAAGCCCAGGTGCTTGGCGTAGATCTGCAGCACCGTGTTCTCGTCCAGGTACTCCTTCGTGAGGACCACCTGGTCGAGGGAGTCGCCGCTCGTCGCAGCCAGGCTGCGGCATTCCTCCAGGCGGTCGCGGGGCATGCCCGCGTCGAGGAGAAGGTCACCGATGCTCGTCATGGTCTTCGACTACTCCCCGTCCTCGGTGGCTTCTTGCTCCAGCGCTGCCCGGCCGGACTCGAGCCGCTCGCCCGTCTCGATCGGGTCCATCCCGATCTCGACGGCGTCGGTCTCGCCGCGCGTGGGCGGGGTGTACAGCGGGACGTCGAAGCCGGTCAGGCCGATCTCCTCCGCGCCCTTGCCGAAGTTCTCGTCGATCACGCGCACCCGGTCGAAGCCGATCTGGTTGGCCGCGTCGAGCTTCTTCTTGTAGGAGAAGTTGCCCAGGTCGCCGAACGAGTCGTCCGACATGATGTGCGGCGTCACGAAGAAGTAGAGCGCGGTGCGGTCCAGGGTCGAGGACTTGCGCTCGAAGAGACGCCCGATGATCGGCAGATCACCCAGGAAGGGGATCTGCGTCTCGCTCTCGGTGCGGTTGTCGACGATGATGCCGCCGATGACCATCGTGTCCCCGTCGGGCACGTTGACCGTCGTCTCGAGGGTCCGTGTGATCCGGGTGGGGGGGATGGCGCCGTTGACCACGCCGATGAAGTTCGAGACCTCGAGGAAGATGCCCAGGCGCAGGTAGCGCGAGGCGCTGATCGAGGGCGAGATCTGCATCGTGATGCCGGCCTCGACGTACTCGGCGAAGTTCTCCTGGGTCTGACCGTTCAGGCCACCGGAGGCGGTGATGGTGGTGGTCGGCTGCTCCTCGATCGTGGTGACCGTGGCCGAGCCGTTGTTGTTGACCAGCACCGAGGGCACGTTGAGCACGTTCGAGTTGCGCTTCTCCTCGATCAGCTGCAGCAGGATCGGCAGGGAGAAGTCGTCCCCGTCGAGGATGCCGGCGGTGATGCCGTTGGCCGTGTTGGGGACCTTGGTGTCCGGGATGCCGTCGTTGTCGGTGTCCGACAGGGACGACAGGCCGAAGTTGGTCAGGCCGAAGCCGCCCTGATCACCGACGCCCGGGATGTCGGCCAGGCCGAGCTCGACCCCGATGTCGAGGAAGTCACGGCTCGAGAGTTCGATCAGCGCGGTCTCGATCAGAACCTGGTCCTGGCGCTCGTCGAGGCGCTCGATCAGGGACTTGAGCTCCTGGTAGCGCGTCCGGCTGGCTGCGATCAGGAGGCTGTTCGTCTGCTCGTCCGGGACGACCACGAACTCGGAGTTCTGGTTGCCCTGGCCGCCGGCACGGGCGTTCCCGGCGTTGCCGGCCTGGCGCGTGGCCTCGAGGCGACTCGCGTCCTGGAGGAAGTCGTTCAGGGTGCCGGCCAGATCGTCGGCCGAGACGTTCTCAAGGTTGTAGATGTGGTAGCTGCGCTCACGCTCGACCACGTCGACGTCCAGCCGTGCGACGAGCTCCTTGATGCCGGGCAGCATCTCGGGCATGGCCATGACCAGGAGCGAGTTCGTGCGCGGGTCGACCATGATCTTGGCCTCGGTCGCGGTCTGCGGAATGGCTCCGGTCGCGCCCTGGGCGGCGTTGCGCGCGCCCTGCTGAACCACGCGGGTCGAGGCGTCGAGCAGCTCTTCGACCGTGCTCGCGATCTCGTCCGCCGCGGCGTACTCGAGGGGGATGACCTCGAAGACCGGGTTGATCTCCGCGATCTCGGACGCCTGGTCGACGATCTCGAGCAGCTTGGCCGTTGCGACCACGCTGCTGCCGAAGCCGACCAGCACGAGCGAGTTCGTGTTGCCCGCCGCGATGAGCTGCTGGGTGTTCGGATCGGTGATCATCGCGCGCAGCGAGTTTCCGATCTGGCGCACGTCCGCGTGCTCCAGGTTGACCACCGTCATGATCAACGTCGCGGGCTGGTGGGCGTACTCCCCGAGCTGCTCCGGCTCCACGAAGACCGCGCCGTTGCGCAGGTTGCTGCGCTGCCCGGTCTGCAGGCTGGTAATCTCGATGACCGAGATGGGCTTCGCCCCGACTTCCGAGCAGACGAAGTCGTGGATCACCATCAGGATCTGGAAGAAGTTGTAGAAGTCCTCCTTCGGGACCGTCTTCGTTCCGATCAGCCGCACGGTGGTGCTGGCCAGGAACGTGTGGGTCTCGTCCGTGTAGGTGAACGCGATCCCGGTGACCTGCTGGCAGGCCTTGACCAGGCGGGCCAGGTTCATGCCATCGTCTTTGCCCTCGGGTTCGACGAAGTTGAGGATGTACTCCCCGTTGAGTTCCTGGATCGCGGGCGGATCCTCACCGTCCTGCACCAGGGGAGCGGGGGCGAAGAGCAGCGGTACGGCAAGGAGGGAAGCGATCATGGGCGAACCCGAGCGGTGGCGGGTCTAAGTCGTTACTAGGTCAGAGGTTGAGTACTCTGGGCCTCGTCGGATGGCGGCACGGTACATGCCTCCCCGGGCCCCTGTCCAGGACCCGAGGCCGATTCCGAGTTGGTCACGGCGGCCCCAAGGACGCCCCGGGGTGGGGCTTCTTCCCGTCGAGGGGGCGGATTCGGCCCGGGGGGGAGGCGGAACATCCACCGTTCCCGGTAGCCGGGTTTGCCAGGTGAGGGTCCGCTCTGCATCCTCTTGCGCCCGCGAAACGCTCCCGAACTCGAGGTACTCGCTTGTCCAACCAGAAGAACGGCTTCGTCAACTTTCTCCAGGAGTTCTCGATCCCCCTCCTCGCAGGGGTCGTCTGCGCTCTCCTGGCAGCCAACCTGGCGCCCGACTGGTACCTCGAGTGGTTCGGTCACCCGCACGGGGACGACCCGCACGGGATCTGGACCCTGGGCTTCCAGATGTTCGGGAAGTGGGTCGGGCTCCACTTCATCATCAACGACATCTTCATGGTCTTCTTCTTCGGCATCGCCGCCAAGGAGATCACCGAGAGCTGTCTCCCAGGTGGCAGCCTCAACCCGCCCAGCAAGGCGGTCAACCCGCTGATCGCCACGATCGGCGGCGTGGCCGGCCCGGTCGGCGTCTTCTTCGGGTTCATGTTCCTGGCCAGGTCCATGAACCTGAGCGGCTATGGCGATCTGAACGCCGAGGACTGGGCCGGGCACCTCAAGGGCTGGGGTATCCCGACCGCGACCGACATCGCCCTCGCCTGGCTCGTCGCACGCACTGTGTTCGGCAAGAGCCACCCAGCGGTCAACTTCCTGCTGCTGCTCGCTGTCGCGGACGACGCGATCGGCCTCGGCATCATCGCGATCTTCTACGGGGATCCGCTCCACCCGGCTGCGCCCGAGTACCTGGGCCTGGTCGCGCTGGGCATGGCGGTCGCCTATGCGCTGCGTCGCATGCAGGTCATGCAGTGGTGGCCGTACATCCTCGTCGCCGGTCCGATCGCCTGGTGCGGTCTGATGTTGGCGCACCTGCACCCGGCCCTGGCCCTCGTGCCGATCGTGCCGTTCCTGCCCGGGCCCAAGCGCGACACCGGGCTCTTCGTCGACACGGACGAGGTCGATGTCATGGGTGAGGACGTGGCCCACGACCTTGGCATCCAGCACTCGCCGCTGCACAACTACGAGCACCAGACCAAGGCCTTCGTCGACTTCGGCCTGTTCTTCTTCGCCATGGGCAACGCCGGCGTCGAGCTGGCGGGCATGGGCCTGATGACCTGGGTCATCCTGGCTTCCCTGGTCGTCGGCAAGACGATCGGTGTCGCGGGCTTTAGCCTGTTCGCCAAGGCGATCGGCTTCCCGCTGCCCCAGGGCATGAACGTGCGCGACCTGATCATGGCCGGCTTCGTGGCAGCCCTGGGTCTGACCGTCGCCCTGTTCGTCTGCGGCGCGGCCTTCCCGACCGACCTGGCCCTGCAGGGCGAGGCCAAGATGGGCGCGCTGTTCTCCGCCTTCGTCGGCATCGCGGCGATCATCATCGGCAAGGCCATGGGCTTCGGGAAGGCCAAGGATCGCTGACGTCCGGTGAGCACAGGGGCCCCCCGGCCACGTCCGGGGGGCCCGCCCGTTCCGGCGATGGTGGATTCGCCCGCTCTTCTATAGGCTCCCTCGCCCATGCTGCTCACCGAGCTCTTCGGTC
>JAQBVH010000426.1 GCA_027623615.1 Planctomycetota bacterium
GGGGGCCCGCAGGGCCCCCCCTACTGCCACTCGATCCAGATGCCGTCGGTGAAGTTCGACGTGGGCGCCACCTCGACGTCGCGGAACCAGCACTGGAAGCGCCAGGTCTCACCCGGGAGGATCGGCGTCGGCGGTGCGACGGGGATGATCAGCGGGTCGATCTGGATCTCGAGCATGCCTTGCGGACCCGAGTTTCCCACCTGAGCCACGAAGCGCCCGATCTGGCCGCCGAGGCAGAGGTTGCCGGCGGAGCCGCCCGGGTTCGCGACGAAGCCGTCGTCGCGGCTCGCCAGGAAGTACCCGAACTGGTTCGCGGGCAGGTCGTAGGCGCGCAGGGTCAGGTCCTGGTCACTGACGTATGGGCTCCCCAGCCCGACGATCTTGCCGTGGGTGCCGGTCGAGTTGTCGTTGGCCTGGCAGTAGTCGTAGCCGATCGAGGTCGGCGCCTCGGTGTCGACCAACGCGGTCGCATCGACCTCGAGGAACAGGTCGTCACAGTCGGTCGTGATTCCGGCGTCATCGATCTCCTCGATCACGATCGAGCGGCCGTCGTCGACGAGGCTGTAGCGCAGCTCGAGCAGGTCCTCGGGCGTGGCGAGCCGCGCGGGGATGCCTTGGGACTGGAGTGCCGCGATGACCTCGTCCTCCACCTGCTCCGCGGTCTGACCGGGGAAGAGCGGCACGATCGCCAGGGCGCCGGCGACCTCGACCGTGACCTGCGCGGGCAGGCCGTCCTCGCGGTGGCCCGCTGCGGTCCCGCTGAGGGAGAAGACCCCGTCGGTGTCCGCGGCCTGACTGAAGACGTTGAAGACCGTCTTCTCGCCCGTCGTGTCCTTGGTGAAGGCCGCGAGGGTGATCGTCCAGCCGGCCGACGAGGTCAGGCGCACCGCGCTGCCGTTCCCGGTCGTCGTGACGAAGATGCTGGTGGGCGCGGCGTCCCGGATGCTGGCCGCCTTCTGCTCGGCGGTCGCGACCGAGGGGACGGAGGCCTTCCAGGTCACGACCTGCTTCTTGCCGTTGGCGTCGACCAGCTGGACGAGCACGGTCACCTCTCCGGTGCGTGTGGGCTTCCCACAGCTGATCGTGGACTCATTGGCGAGAACCGGATGCGGGACGAGGGTGGCGGCGGCGAGGGCGATTGCGGTGATGAGGCGGCGCATGGCTATCTCCTTGGTTCGAGGTTTCGGGGTTGCGCACCCTCCGCTCCGCACGACCCGGCGACCTTCCGACTCGAGTCCGAAAAAACGTAGGATGCGCCGGTGCATCTCGCGGAGCCCGAGTGGACGGCCTTCTTCGAGCGCTACCGCCCCCTGGCGCTGCGTATCGCGGCCGGGCTGGTTGGCGCCGACCTGGGTGAGGAGGTCGTGCAGGAGGCCGCGCGCCATCTGATCGTGCGCGCGCGCCGCGAGCCGCCTCTCGCGGACGTGACCCACGCGCGCAACCACTTCCTGCAGGCGGTCCGCCACCAGGCAGTCTCGCGCCTGCGCGCGGAGGTGCACCGGCAGGGCGAGGACTCCGACCTGGAGCCCGCCGATCCCGCGGCCTCCGGCGCGAGCGCGATCGCGGACGCGGAGGAGCTGCACGTCCGGGCCGCGCGCCTGGAGGTCGCCCTCGACCAGTTGGGCGACGAGGAGCGCGAGGCCCTGGACCTGCGCTACCGCCAGGGCCTCGCCTACCCCGAAATGGCCGCGCGCACCGGACGCGCGGTCTCGACCCTGCAGGCCCGGGTAGAAGCGGCGCTGCGAAAGACCCGAGATCGTCTCGGAATCCCACACACACACGCGTAGAGGACACCGGAGCAACAACGTGGCCTGCAACCAAGAGCGCGCGGAACAGATCGGCGAGATGGCCGGCGGACGGCTCGGCGAGGACGCCCTCGCGGAGCTCCTCGACCATGTCACCTCGTGCGCTGCCTGTTCCCAGGAGGTCGACCTCGCGGCCGACCTGGTCGCAGCGGACGCACCTGCGGTCGGCACAGCGTCCACGCCGTTCGCCCCGTCCTCGAACCGCTGGCCCCTGGCGCTCGCCGCCCTGTTCCTGGCGATGATGGGCCTGTGGGCGTTGAACCGCGGCGGGAGTGAGGAGCCCCGACCCGACGTTTCGATCGCGAACCTGACGCCCCTGCCCCTGTTCCGAGGTGTGTTGCGCGGCGAGCTCGATCCACTCGCCTGGGACCGAGCCATGCAGGCCTATGCCGAGGCCGACTTCAGCGCCGCCTTCGAGCGTCTGGCCGCGCTGTCGATCGGTGACGAGGATCCGCACCTCGCCCTCGTGTCCCTGTACCGCGGGATCAGCGCCGCCCAGCTCCAGCAGTGGCCCGAGGCCAAGCGCGACCTCTTGTTGGCCGCAGAGCAAGGCGAGGGACTGGTCCGCGACCGCGGGCGCTGGTTCCTTGCGCAGGTGCACCTCTTCCTCGACGAGCTCGAACCCGCGCGCGCGCTGCTCATCGAGCTCGTCGCAGAGGACCAGGACTACGCCCCCAACGCCGCGGTCCAACTCGAGCGCATGGAATGATCGCCCTCTTGATGACCGCGCTCGCGCTCCTACCCCAGGACGCGCGCCAGGAGGCCTTCGCGGCGAAGGTCTTCGGGGTCGTCGAGAATCCCGCTGCCCTGCGCGAGGTCGTGGTGCCGGAGCCGTGGCGCGCGGAGCGGCTCGTGCGCGAACTCGTGCGTCAGTCGGTGATCGACCTGGACAACGCGGCCTGGCCCCTGGAGATGGCCGGCGCGATCGCGGAGGCGGTCGAGCGCGAGACGGGGCGCGCGACCGTCCGCGGGGAGGTCGAGCAGCGCCGCGGCATGGACGAGGGCGACCTCACCCGTTACCGGAACCAGGAAGAGCTGTGGGTCCAGGGATTGGAGGCCGCGCAGCTGCGCAGCTGGGACCACGCCCGGACGCGCTGCCGCGAGGCCCTCGCGCTGGCGGAGGAGCTGGACCTGCCCCAGCTGATTGCGCGCACCGAGCGGACCCTGGGTCGAATCGCAATCGACGAAGGGTCGTTCGAGGACGGGATTGGTCACCTCGAACGCGCGCTCGACCTGCTCCCCGACGATCCCCTGGAGAACGTAAGCGACCTGGCCGAGATCACGCGAGCCCTGCGCGAACTCGGGCGACTCGCGGAGGCAGTCACGTCCCTCGCCCGCGTCGACGAGGAGCGCAGTCGCGCGGGCATTCCCCACCCGATCCCCTACGCCGAACGCGCCGAACTCCTCGCGCGTTCGGGCGACACGCAACGCGCCCGGGAGGTGTTCGCGCACGAGGTCGAGGGGTTGCAGGGCCCATCCCGCGCGGACCTCCTGTTGCTCTGGTCCGCATTCGAGGGTTCGACCGGCCGCTACGCCGGTGCGCTGCGCCTCATGCACGACGCAGAAGCGCAGCTGAGCGCCGAGGCTCATCCTGAGCGTTGGCTGCGCCTGCTCGTGCAGCGCGCCGCGGTGCTCTCGGAGGTCGGCCGCAGCGAACAAGCGCACCGAGAGATCACACGGGCCGAGCAGCACTGGAACCAGCTCGACGAACCGGTGGGCGGTCGCACCTTCCTCATGCAGACGGCGGGGTTGATCGAGCTCGACCTCGGTCAACTCGAGTCGGCTACGCGGCGACTTGCGGAGGTCATCGGCAGCCTCGAGGTAGGTCCCAGAGCCGCTGAACCCATGCGTCAGCTCGCCCGTGTTCACGTTGCGCGCGGTGAGCTCACCCAGGCCTTGACCCAGCTGCGAGCGGTGACGACCTTCGGTCCGCGGTATCAGGCGGCCATGGCGCACATCCAGATCGGTCACATCGAGCTCGAGCTCGGTCACCCCACCGAAGCGCTGGACGCCTTCCGGTCGGCCCAGGAGCTCCAGAAGGAGTTGCCCGCGTCCCCGGAGGTCCTCTGGCGCATCCTCGACGGCGTGGCACGCGTCGCGATCGCAGAGGGGGACCCGAGCCGCGCCTACGGCGACACGCTGATGGCCATCGCCGACATCGAGCGCATCGCCGAGGCGCTCGACGCGCCGGCCCTGCGGCTCATGCACCTGGACGAGGAGCTCGACGTCTATCGACGCGGCGCCTGGCTCTCCGGGGAGCAGGGCTTCGAGGTCAGCGGACGCATGAAGTCGCACGCGCTCCAGGTCGCATCCCCACCGGGCGATCCGGCGTTGTCCGCAGCCCTGGAGGCCCTGTCGGTCCTCGAGCTGGAGCGCAGCCGCTGCCTGCGCACAGGCGCGAGGTTCTCCCTCGTCGAACAGCTCGAGCAAGCCCGCGCCCGGGTCGTGCACGCCCGCTTCGCGATCGAACTCAACCGTTCGATCTCGAAGGCGAGCCTGCCCACGGTGGAGGAGCTGGTCGGGCTCC
>JAQBVH010000427.1 GCA_027623615.1 Planctomycetota bacterium
CGTGGCTACTTGGGCTCTTCGGGCTCCTTGGGCTCCTTGGGCTCCTTGGGCTCTTCGGGCCCCTCGGGCGCTTCGTCCAGGCCGGGCGGACCGGACGAGTAGCTGGCGCGAAACATCCCGACCATCCGGATGCGCTCGGTGAGCTGCTCGTCGAAGACCTCGGAGTGCAGGGTCATCTCCATGGTCTCATCCGCGGTGAGCTGGAAGCTGCTGGCGCGAAGCGCGGCCAGGTCCCAGACCAGGTTACCGGTGCCTTCGAAGCTGATGACCAGCTGGCCGCCGGTCATCTGCATCCCGACGAGGGTCTCCCGGGACAGCTCGCTGGTGCGAACGTACTCGGAGACGTCCGCGAGGTAGCGCAGGCCGCTGAGCTGCATCGAGATGCTCGCCTTCCCGTTCTCGACCCCGGTCAGCTGCATGGTGATCGTGCCGGTCGAGCTGCCACCGAAGAGGTGATACAGGCTATGCCCCATCCCCGTCCCGAGGTTGCGCTTGAGCACCCGATTGCCGCGCTCGCAGTCCAGAGCGAGCTGCCCGCCCGGCTCCAGGACATCGTGCATGTCCATGGCATCGACGGTCCAGCTCTGCCCGACGCTGACGGGACCTTCAGGGAGAAGGCAGCGCAGGTCGAGGTCCTCGCGCAGCTCGGCCAAGGCCGGCTCTGGGCCCTCGAGGGCGTCGTAGTACTTGCCGTAGTTCCCATCGCTCGGCACCCATGTGTAGACGACGCTCGTGCCGTCCAGTGGGGTCGTCAACTCGAGGTCGTGGGCGGCCTGGTTCGGGTCATCGATCGGCTCCATGCGGGCGACGAGGAGGCCCTTCTTGTAGGTACGGCGCAGGTCGAGGGGGCGTCCGTCCTCGGAACGGCGTAGCTCGTCGACCGCGCGCAGAGTGCGCTCCGTGCGGATCAGCCAACGGATCGGCGGCACGTCGCGCTTGCCCTCCACTTGACGAACGAACGAGTCGAGGTAGAGCTGGTGCCCCGTGACCCAATCATGTTGGACGGCAGCAGCGCTGGGCGCCCAGCGAAGTTCCACGGGGGCGTCCTGAACCGGGGCGCTCAGGGCAAGGAGAAGCGGGGTGAGGTGCAGCATGATCAATTGACCTTGGATCCCATGTCGTAGTTGCCGGTGAGCTTGACGTCGACGCGGCCTTCCTTGTCCCAGGCCTGCCAGGGCCCGTGCCACTGACCGTCCTTGATGGTGCCCTTCGACTTGAGCTGACCACTGGACCACCAGGTGGTGACGGGGCCCTGGACCACGCCTCCGACGAAGGAAGCCTCACGCTCCTTCTGGCCGTTCTGGTGCCAACTCACCCAGGGGCCGTCTTGCTCCCCGTCCTTGTAGGTGCCCTGGCCGTCGACGCGGCCGTTGCCGTGATAGAAGGTCCACTCGCCGACCTGCTTGTCCGCGACGTAGGTCCCTTCGGACTTCTTGGTCTCGCCGTCCTCGTGGAATTGCAGCCACGGCCCCTCCTTGAGGTCGTCCTTGTGCTCGCCCATGTCGGACAGCTTGTTGCCCTCGTGGTAGTACCGGCCTGGGCCCTGCTTCAGGCCTTCGACCCAGTTGATCTCGGCCGCCTTCTGCTTGCCGTCAGGGAAGTAGGTTGTGAACACCCCGTGGCGCTTGCCCATCTTCCAGTCACCCTCGATCTGCTTGACGCCATCCTTGGGGGTGTAGATCGTCCAACTGCCGTCGCGCTCTCCGTCCGTGAAGCTCCCCTCGGAGCGCTTGGCGCCGGAAAGACGCCAGAACACCCAGCGACCGACGCGCTGGTAGTTCGCGAACTCGCCGCGGTAGGCAGGTTGACCATTGTCGTGCCAACCACGCCAGACGCCGACCCGCCGTCCCTTGGCGATGAGGCCCTCACGGGCCTTGGCACCGTTGGGGTGGTGGAAGGTCATGACCACGCCCTCGTCGGACGCGGTCGGCGGGAGGTCCAGGGCGGGAGAGCCGGCCAGGGAGCAGAGCAGGAATAGGGAGGCGGGGTGCATCAGGAATCCTCGGGCAAGGGCCCGACCTTCTCGTCGTTCTCGTAGACGCCCGACCAGCCATTGAGCTCGCCGGTCTGGGTGTAGTACTTCCACTGCCCTTGTCGCAGGCCGTCCTGGTAGTTGCCTTCTGACTGGGGAGTGCCGTCGTGATAGAAGGCCTTGGAGGGTCCGGTCTTCACGCCCGCCTCCCAGGTCTCCTGCAGGATGACCTGCCCGGTCGAGGTGTACTCGTACTTGAGGCCCTCGAGCAGGTTGTCGACGTAGTCGGCCTCCTCGATGAGGACCTCGCCTTTCCAGTGCACCGTCCAGTGGCCCGTGCGACTTCCGCGGTCGTAGTGCCCGGTCGTGCGCTGGGTGCCCTCGGCCGGGTCGAAGTCCTGCCATGGCCCGTGGCGTAGCCCGTCCTGATAGTGCTCGCGCATCGTGACGACACCATCGGCGATGTGGTTGCCCTCTTCGTCCGTCATCGGCTTGCTCCAGGTCGTGCGCGCTCCGTGCAGCTTGCCGGCCAGATACTGCTCCTCGGATTTGGGGTGACCAGCGACATAGAACTCGCGCCAGGTGTTCACCGGATTGCCACAGTCGTACTCGAAGGCCATCTGCAGGTCGCCGGTTTGGAACCACTGCTGGAACGCCGCGTGGCGCTGGCCGTCCTTGTAGGTCCCCTGGAAGCGCAGCTGGCCATTGGGCCAGGCACGCACGAATGGGCCCTGGGGTACGCCGTCGACGAAGATCAGGCGCTCCTTGACGATGTCGTTCTTGAAGTACGTCCACTCCGGGCCGTGACGCCCATCCGGGTCGAGCGCTCGACCCACGTGGTGGGTGGCGATGCGCCGCAGCTCCCCGTCGGGGAAGGTCTCGCGCACGGTCTCGACCGGCGCCCCCTCGAACTCCGTCAGCGGAGCCCAGTCCATGGGGTCGTCGGGATGGCGCTCACCACCCGAGACCGCCGTGGGGACGGTGTCCTGCGGCGTCTCCTGAGCCGGATCTGCCTCGCGGCCTTCGAGGGCGGTCGAGGCCTCGTCCGGTGTCGTGTGGGTCCTTGCTCCCGGTGAGCCAGACGACGGAGGGTCTCCGGAGTCCTGGGCGCCGCAGGCGACCAGGGGCAGGAGTAGGGCGAGGGAGCGGGGAGTCATGGGGCGGCGGGGTACGGGGTGCTCGGCTCCGAGTTGGCGGCGTCCGGGGGTCCCAGAAGCCGTATCGAGGACCGCAGACGGCCAGCTTGAGCCAGATCGAGACCCAAGAGGATACGGGGACGGACGGCGGCCTGGCAGGGTTCCAGCCGCCCCCGCCGGAGCCCCGTGCTCGCAGCGCTCGCTCAACCAGCGCCGCGGCTCTGAACGCAAGCAAGGTCACATCGTCCAGCAGGAGCGGTGCCCCCTGCGAAGCGACCCAGGCAGCACCTCACGGCGCGACCCGGGTCGTTGTAGGCACTTGGTGGACCGATTGGTTCCGGGGCAACATGCCCCAGAGGTGGTTCTCCCCGTTCCGACATCGTAGTTGTCGACGGCCCACCAAGTCCTCTCAAGACGAGGCCACCCCTCCGGGGGTTCCCCCACATCCCGAGAATCCCACGCAGGCCCTCAGCGATCGTCGAACAGTCCATCCTGACGTGGCTGGGGAGGGCTTCCCGGCCCCAGATCCTGGCCCACCGCCCGGGCCAACTCCCGCACCGTCGCCGGTCCATGCCCCGCGTAGTGATTGTTCGCGTAGGCGAAGACCTCCGTTGCTCGTGCCGTGGCGGGGACGAGGAGGCCCGCCCACTCCGCCACGTTCTTCGACTTGTCGAGGACGATCTCGTCGAAGGTCTTGGTCAACGCGTCCGTCGCCCGCCGGTCTCCGATCAAGCGGGCGTAGACGAAGTCGGTCGTCACGAGATCGAGCGCCTCCCGCAGGGTCCAAGGCTCGGGCATGCGCGGGAGCTCCACCCAGACCAACGCGACCCGAGGCTGGCGCAGCAGGTCCAGCAGCTCGGGCACGAGCCAGTCGTCATTGCGCACCTCGACCGCGTAGCGGAACTCGACGGGTAACACCTCGAGGTAGGCCGCGAGACGCTCGAGGAAGGGCGCCGGGCCCTCGAAGGCCGCCTTGCTGAAGTGCGGGAACTGCAGCACCAGCGGACCGCAGCGCCTGCCGAGCAGTGCCATGTTCTCGAGGAAGGTCTCGCGGTCCGCGGCGGTCGCCTCGAGATCGAGCACCCTGCGCGCATCCGGCCTCGGCCCACGCCCGGCGTGGACGATCGAGCGCGGAAACTTCGCGGAGATCGTGAAGCCCTCCGGCGTCTTCCGCACCCACCCCTGGACGAGCTCTGGACTCGGCACGGCGTAGTAGGTGTTGTC
>JAQBVH010000428.1 GCA_027623615.1 Planctomycetota bacterium
CAGCGCGGGTGGTTGACCCCGAGGGACTGGAAGGCGCTCTGGATCGCGTGGGACAAGTGCAGCCCCAGCGCCGCAACGCCGATCAGGTAGATGCCTGCACCGAGCGGATGCGCCAGGCGCTCGCGCACCGCGAGCGCCAGGTCATCTAGCTCTCCAGCCAGCTTGGGCACACGGAAGTCCACCACGTGGATGATGATGAACAGGAGCAGGATCAGCCCCGTGATCATCATGGTCGAGGAGCCCGGCGTCTTCCCGCCATGGCTCTCCCTGCGCACGTACTGGACCGGCCGCGCGGCCCGGTTCTCGGCCGTGATCTTCAGGGCCAGGCCCACGTGGATCACGAAGATCACGAGCAGGCCGATCTCCGCGACGTTCAGCAACCAGCCGTAGGACTCCAGGTGCTCAGCGTATTCGTTGAACCCCTCGTTCCCCCCGATCCAGAGGTTGAGGTTCCCGAGGAGGTGGGGGATCAGAAAGCCGACGAGTGACAGGCCCGTGATGGCCATCACCGTCTTCTTCCCGACCGAGGTGGAGAGGAATCGTCCCAGCCAGGGGAACATGAGGGGGCGGTGGAGGTGGGGGACGCGCCCGTTTCGGGCAGCGGCCGGAGGTGCGACTTGGCCGAGCAAGCTATCGTGCCTATCCCCCGCGTACAACGCGCGAGGGAGCATTCGTGGCCTACCACAACCGATTGATCCTTGTCCGTCACGGGGCCGTGGCCTCTCCCTGGTCCAGCCGCATCTACGGCCGCTTGGACGTGCCGTTGTCCGATGCCGGTTGCCTGGAGGCCGAGCGAGTCGTGACTGCGCTCGCAGGGGTTCAGCTCGACGCAGTCCTCTCGAGCGGTCTGTCCCGCGCGGAGTACACAGCGACGCGACTGCGCGAACCTCGGGGTCTCCCGCTCGAGACGGACGGGCGGCTGCTCGAGCTCGATCGCGGCAGCTGGGCAGGCCGCCTCAAGGCAGAGATCGCGCTGCAGGACCCCGAGCGCTGGGCGGCGAGCCGCGCTGCTGGAGGTGCTCCTGGACCCGAGGACGGGGAGGCGCCGGAGTCGATCCTTGCGCGGGTTGTGGAGGGGCTCGACGCCGCCGCCGCGCGCTGGCCTGGCGGGCAGGTGGCCGTGGTCGCGCACCTGTGGGTCTTGCGCTCCGCCCTGGTCCACGCGCTGGGGTTGGGCGCCGGCGACCTGGCGCGGACGGTCGTCCCGACCGGCGGAGTCGTGGTCTTGGACTGGCCGACCGACGCGGAGCGCTCTAGGGGGGCGCGCCCACGGATCCTGGGCATGGGTTGCGATCAACTCCCCCACGCTATTGCGCACTCCTAGGCTCGCCGCGGCTGGACGACCCCGATTTGGCCCTCTACGCCTCCCGCGGAGGCGAGAGTGGCACGGCCGCCTATACCTGATGCTGTGCCCGCCCAGCGCTAGCACCCATGGCACGCAGGCCCCTAGGAATGCCGTTTCAGATCAGTTGGCCGATGGAGGCGTCTCCGGCGGAGTCTCGGGCGGCGTCGGAGCGGGTCCGGTGGCCGCGCCGCCCGGCAGGTTCTGCTCAAGGAGTCTGCGCATGTCGAACACGCCCTCCCCGAAGTTCGCCGCGAGCCAGATGAAGTAGCAGTCCACCGGGTCAAGGGGATCGTCGACCGGGAAGGCGGCCTTGCAGGTCAGATCGCAGACCCGCTCCTTGTTCATGAAGCAGTACTTGGTCGCCATGCGGGCCTCAGGATTTGGAGGGCGTCCGCAGGTGCACGGTGCGCCATTCGCCTTCGATCACGTGGACGCCGTCCTGGTTGGTGATGACGCAGCCGAACATCACCCAGCCACGCTTGCGGGCAGGTTTCGGGTCGACCTCGCGGCAAGTCAGAACCACCCCGATCGTGTCGCCGGCTCGAACCGGGTTCAGCAGCCGGATGTTCATCTCCTGGAGGGCGACGATCGTCCCGTGGAAGGCCCCGGTCTGGTTGACCAGACCGCTGCCGATCGACTGGATCAGGAGCCCATGGGCGACCCGGCCGCGGAACACCGTGCGCGACGCGTGGGTCTCGTCGGTGTGCAGCGGGTTGAAGTCGCCGGAAAGCCCGGCGAAGGCGACGATGTCTGCCTCGGTGATCGTGCGGCGCGGCGAGACGATCTGCAGGTTCGGGAGGCAATCCTCGAACCAGAGACCCACGAGTTGCTTGGCGCCAGCGGCTCCATTCGGATCCATAGGCGGGAGAGTCTAGGCGACCCCGTTGGGGCCGCCTACGCCTCCCGCGGAGGCGTGGGTGTTTCTTGGCGCCACACCTCACGGTGCGGGTGCTGGGCCCGTTGGGCCCCAAACGCCCTTCGGGCGTAGCTATCCCGGCGCGCCACTCCTGACGTGTGGCAGTCCACAGGTCTGAACCCAAGCCGTCGCCTTGCTAGCGCTCGCGGTCGGCCAAGTCTTGTTGTGGCAAGCCGTGCGCGAGGACTCGCTGTGAAGACGGACAGGAACGCCCTTCTGCGAGAGCCCGCGGACTGGGTCCCGGCACGCTCCGGGATGATTGACATTGCATCATAACATAAATTATCCGACACAGAAGGTCCCCGCACAGGAGCGTCAGGCCCGCTTGCCTGGCACGCCTGAGTCCTCGACGTGCGGCGACCCCTACCGACTCTCGAATGCGGTGCAGCGATCGAGCCGACGCGCCGATGAGGTCCAGGGCCGCGCTCGATGCGCGGCTCCAGCCCCCAATGCCACCACCGATGATCCGCACCGCGCTCCTGCCCTCTCTGATCTTCCTCGGCGCCTGCGCTCTCCCCGGCTCCTCCGGCTCCGAGTCCGCGCGGGACCCGAACCTGCGCGCCTGGACCTACGTCCCCGACCTGCCGGTCAGCGGGCCCCCGTACGACCAGGTCCAGGCCAGCTGGAAGCAGCGCCTCGACGTGCCCTACGTCTACATGGATCACCACGGCAGCTACGCCGGAACGGGCGCCCTCATTCCCGCGCTCCACCGGGAGCTGTTGGCCCAGGGGCTCGAGCCCGACGGTCCGCCGTTCGCCCTGTTCTACGACAACCCGAGCAGCGTTCCGGTCGAGGACCTGCGCTCGCGTGCCTGCATCCCCGTGCGTGGCGCCCGCAGCGTGCTCGCGCCGCTGCGCTACGAGGTCCTGCGCAGCACCACCGTTGGCTACGCGTTCGTGTCCGGCGCTTATCCGGACGCACCCCGCGCCTACCCCGGCGTCTTCGCCTACTTGCAGAAGATGGGCTGGAGCCAGTCCGGCCCGATCCGTGAGGTCTACCTGGTGCCGCCCGGCAGCAATCCGAACCCGGCGGAGCTGGTGTGCGAGGTCCAGATCCCCGCGTCGCCGGCGGGTCGCTGACTCAGGCGAGCAGCCCCGCCGACTCGGGCGGGTAGCAGCGGAACACGGTCAGCTGACCCTCCAGCGAGATCGTTCCGCGGAGCCGATCGCCGGGCCGCAACGCAGCCGCGAGCCCCGCCTCCGGCAACGCCGTGTGGATTCCGCCGTTGCGATCCATCAGCCGATCGTAGCGCCCCTGTGCGTCGCCGAGGACCTCGTAGAGGTCACCGGTCTCCTCGCCCTGGGGAGCCTCGAGCAGGTGGTTGAGGCGCATCACCCGCGGCAAGGACTCGCGCAGCCTGGCGAGGGTCTCTCCGAACTCGGTGGCCAAGGGCATCTGGTGGGCCTCCTGGGTCCACCGGCAGAAGGCTTGCAACCCCGAGACGAGCACGCGCACCCGGTCCGGCTCCAGGTCACCGCGCTCTGGGATCCAGAAGGTCGTGAACCGCAGCAGGGTGGCGGCGTCCAGATCCTCGAAGCGACCGATGTCCGCGGCGAAGCCCCCGAAGTAGTCAAGCTCGCGGCTCTCGGCCGGATCGAGCGGCTCGTCGCTGTGGGCGCGCTCCCAGCGAAACTCCTCGATCATCGCGCTCACAACGCCAGGAAAGTCCGGGGCCGGACTGAGCTCGCCGGGATCCACCACGTCGGAGTCGTCGTGCTCGAGGTCTTGGGACAAGTTTGCGAAGAGCTCGTCCAGGTCGCGCCCTGCGGCACGCCCGGCGTTGAACCTGGCCAGCGCCTTCACGCCGAGGTCCCCCTCCGGCTCCTCGACCGGCGCTGCAGGTTTGGAGGGCGCGGCCGGCGAGGAGAGCTGCGGCCAGGCGAGGGCCAGGCGTTCGCGAGCGCCGGACAGCTCGACCTCCGAGTCGAAGGCGAGCTCCTCGAGGATGTCCCCGAGCACGTCGCCCATGCCGTGCAGGAGCCGCCGCGCATCGATCGGGGACCTGCGCAGGCGCGCGAGGATCTCCTCGACGCGGTCCTGTTCGAGGCCCTGCTGCAGCAGGTATTGACG
>JAQBVH010000429.1 GCA_027623615.1 Planctomycetota bacterium
ACCGCGATGCTGGGCACCCGACCCAGGAGCTCGTGGCGGCCGCGGGTCCAGAGTTCGCTCGGGGCCGGGGCGGCCTGCTCGAGGGCGGCGGGCCAGGACAAGCTGTCCGGGGTGTGGGCGCGGGGGGTGTCCATCGCCAAGGGGACCGGTCGCAGCCCCGCCCGGTTGCGGACTACCGCTGCGCTGGTTCCATGCGCGGCGCCGCGCCCTCGGGCGCGACCCTGTCGCCGGCGCGCGCGCGCAGGAGCGGCGTGAGGTGGCGCTGCATGCCTTCGAGCAACCCGGTCAGGTCGAGGCCGCCGTGGCTCGGCAGGTAGCCCGCGAGCAGCTTGCGATGACCGCGGTACAGCTTGCGCGCGCCGTCCTGGTCGCCCTGCGTCACGTGATGCAGGCAGATGCAGACCTGGACCAGCCCCTTGTAGAAGTCGGCGTCGCCGCCCTCGTTCGCCAACCAGTGGCGCTCGAACTCCTCGTGGGCGTCCTCGTAGTCGCCCGCGTTGAACAGGCGCACGCCCCTGCGGAACGCGGCCTTCGCCTCCGCCTCCCCGAACGTCTCCGGGTCGAAGTCCTGCTCCTCGGGCTCGATGCGGGCCAAGACTCGGTCGACGCTCAGGCGTCCTTGTCGCGACCGCCCTTGCCGCCGTCGCCGTCCTTCTCGGGGTCGTCGCCCCGCTCACCGCGACGCTTCTGGCGCTCGTACTGCCGCGGCTCGCCCCAGTAGCGGCCCCAACGGTTGGCCAGCTCTTCGGTCAGCCGGGGCATCTCGCCCGGGACCGCGAAGGTCTTCTTGTTGTCGTTCCACCAAGCGACCCACGCGTCCTGGTCGGCCCCGTGGTCCTGATGGGTCAGGATGATGAGGGCCAGGCGCAGGTCGTTCATCCGGTTCTTGACCTTGCGCCGGTCGGTCTTCTTGAGGAGCCCCATCAAGGTCTCGAGCGACGCGTTGGTGCGGATGCGACCCAGCCCGTAGATGCGCGCGCGGGCGAGGTCGGTCGACTTGACCTCGAACACGTCGTCGTCGAGCAGCTCGATCGAGTCCGGGTTCTCGTGCAGGGCGATCGAGCGCAGCAGCAGGGCGCCCTGCTCGTAGTCGCGCTTGAAGTTCTTCTTGTGCTTCTTGTAGTAGCCGTGGAGCGCGTCGAGGGCGTCGTCGTGCTTGACCATGCCGAGCACCTGGATCGACGCGCCGACCACGTCCCGCTCCTTGTGCGTCAGGCCGGCGTCGACGAGGGCGTCGATCACGTCCTCGTGGGGCAGCAGCTCGAGCTGCTGGATCGACGCCGCGATCTCATCGGGCGTCTCCTTCGCGAAGGCCTCCTCGATGCGCTCGATGGCGGCCTTGACGACCTCCTTCGAGGGCGGGACGGGCTTGTCCTCGTCCTGGGCGATCGGGAAGACGAGTGCGAGCGCGAGGGGAATCGACAGCATGGGAGGTGCTCCTTTGGCGCGGCCCATCGTACCCCGGACGGGGTGGAGTCAAGGCCCCGGAACTGCGACGAACGGCCGGCGAGCGCCGACCGGTCGTGAAGCCGGGTCAGGCGGCCTGGATCACTCCGTGGCGGCGCTGGCCACCTCGGGCTTGGGCTCCTCGGGCTTCTCGGACACGAAGTTGAGCTTCTCGCCGGTCTCGTCCTTGTCGGCCCAGACCTCCGAGGCGCCGTCGAAGACCCCACGCAGGAGCTCTTCGGCCAGCGGGTCCTCGATGAAGCGCTCGATCGCGCGACGCAGCGGCCGCGCGCCGTAGTCCTCGTGGTGGCCCTTGTTGATCAAAAAATCGATCGCACCCGTCGTGAGACCGAGGTCGATGCCGTGATCCGAAAGGCGCGCGCGGACCTCGTCGAGCTGCAGGTGCACGATGCGGTGCAGGTCTGCGTGGGTCAGCGTGTTGAAGACGATGGTCTCGTCGAGGCGGTTGAGGAACTCGGGGCGGAAGTGACGCTCGACCTCGACCATGACGTCGGCGCACATCTTCTTCTTGCGGTCCTCCGCGGAGTGCTCGGACTTCTGCACGCGTCCGAAGCCCAGCGAGGCCCCGGCCTTCATCTGCTGCGAACCGAGGTTCGAGGTCATGATCAGGATCACGTTGCGGAAGTCCACGTGGCGACCGAACGAGTCGGTCAGGCGTCCCTCCTCCATGATCTGGAGCAGCATGTTGAAGACGTCCGGGTGCGCCTTCTCGATCTCGTCGAGCAGCACCACCGAGTACGGACGACGACGGACCTTCTCGGTCAGCTGACCGCCCTCCTCGTAGCCGACGTAGCCGGGAGGCGCGCCGACGAGGCGGGAGGCGTTGTGCTTCTCCATGTACTCGCTCATGTCCATGGTGATCACCGCGTCGGGGTCACCGAACATGAACTTCGCCAGCTGCTTGCAGAGGTAGGTCTTGCCCACGCCCGAGGGGCCGAGGAACAGGAACGAACCCATCGGGCGGCGCGGGTCCTTGAGGCCCGAGCGGCTGCGACGCACGGAGCGAGCGATCGCGGCGATGGCATCCTCCTGGTGGATGACGACGCCGCCGAGCTCCTGCTCCATTTGCAGCAAGCGCTCCCGCTCCGCCTGCTCGAGGCGGGTCAGCGGGATGCCGGTCATCTTGGAGACGGTCTCGTTGATCACCTCCGCGGTGACCTCGCCGAACTCTTCTTTCTCGGACTGTTCCTGGCGCCACCGGTTCGTGATCTCTTCCTTGCGCTTCTTGAGCTGGTAGGCCTTGTCGCGCACCTGGGCGGCGCGCTCGAAGTCCTGGGCGGAGACGGCCTCGTTCTTGTCGCGCTCCAGCCCTTCAATCTCCTCGGTCAGCTCGCGCAGGTTCGGCGGGGGCACCATGGCGTTGATGCGCACCCGGGCGCCGGCCTCGTCCATCACGTCGATGGCCTTGTCCGGGAGGAAGCGGTTGTTGATGTAGCGGTTCGAGAGCTCGACGGCGGTGTCGAGGGCCTCGTCGGTGTAGTGCACCCGGTGGTGGGCCTCGTAGCGGTCGCGCAGCCCCTTGAGGATCGCGCAGGTCTGCTCGGGGGTCGGCGGTTCGACGTTGACCGCCTGGAAGCGGCGCTCGAGGGCGCCGTCCTTCTCGATGTGCTTGCGATACTCGTCGAGGGTCGTCGCCCCGATGCACTGGATCTCGCCCCGCGAGAGGGCGGGCTTGAGCACGTTCGAGGCGTCGATCGCGCCCTCGGCGCCACCGGCGCCGACCAGGGTGTGCAGCTCGTCGATGAACAGGACCACGTCCTTGACGCGGCGCACCTCGGTCATGACCGCCTTGATGCGCTCCTCGAACTGACCGCGGTACTTCGTACCCGCGACCATGAGGGCCAGGTCGAGCACCACGATGCGTTTGCCGCGCAGGATCTCGGGCACGGTGCCGTCGACGATCTGCTGGCCCAGGCCCTCGACGATGGCGGTCTTGCCGACGCCAGGCTCACCGAGGAGCACCGGGTTGTTCTTGGTCCGGCGGGAGAGGATCTGAACGACCCGCTCAATCTCTACGGCACGGCCGATGACCGCGTCGAGCTTGCCCTCGCGGGCCAGCTCGGTCAGGTCGCGACCGAAGGAGTCGAGCGCGGGCGTCTTGCTCTTGCCGCTACCGCCGCCGCCGGTCGGGGTGTCTTCCCCGCCGAGGGTAGCCTCGTCGTCCTCTTCGTCCGGCGAGTCGGCGCCGAGGAAGTCGAGCACCTCTTCGCGGACGTCCTCGAGCTTGATGCCGAGGTTGAGCATGACCTGCGCGGCGATGCCCTCGTTCTCCTTGATCAGGCCCAGGAGCAGGTGCTCCGTCCCGATGTAGTTGTGACCGAGGTTGCCGGCCTCTTCCATCGAGAGCTCGAGCACCTTCTTCGCCCGGGGCGTGAAGGGCAGCTGGCCCATGGTGACCATCGAAGGCCCGGTCTTGACGATCTTCTCGACCTCCATCCGGATCTTGGTGAGGTCGATGCCCATGTTCTTGAGGACATTGGCGGCCACGCCGCTGCCCTCCTGGACGAGCCCGAGCAGGATGTGCTCGGTGCCGAGGTATTCGTGGTTGAACCTCTGCGCCTCCTGGCGAGCGAGGTTCATGACCTTCTTGGCGCGATCGGTGAAGCGGTCGAACATGGATAGGTTTCTTGGGGCGTCCGGGGGAGGGATGGCCTGTCGGAGCGGTCCAGGGGGGTCCTGGGGCTCCTAGGTGGATCTCATCGGCGTTCAAGGCCCAGGGGTTGAGCCGGGCCCTTCTGGGAACCGATCGAGCGCCCTCCGGGGTGCGGTTCGCAGGATGCCAAGCCGGTGGGCACGGCTCCACCGCGGGCTTTCCCTTCTTCAGGAAGACGCAAACGGTTCCCGGGAGGGGCGTTCG
>JAQBVH010000430.1 GCA_027623615.1 Planctomycetota bacterium
ACCCTCCCGGTGAGCTGCGCGCCGATGCTCGCGCGCGGTTCGCCCGCCGCGAAGTCCGGGTGGCCGTCCCCGTTCACATCCCCGACCCCGGCGACGTCCTGTCCGAGCCAGTAGGTCAGTTCCGCGCCCGGGATGGTGTGGATGCGGTCGCCGGTCTTGCCGGAGTAGACCATGACCACGCCGCGACCCCCGTAGCCCGTCCATCCGCCCGTCAGGATGTCGTCGTGACCATCGCCGTCCACGTCGCCCGCTGCGTCGACGGAGGTCCCGATCGTCGTGACCGGGCCCACGCCGACGAACTTGTGCAGCTGCTCGCCCGTCGCCCCTGAGAACACGTACACCGCGCCGTTCTTCAGGCCGCCCACGCAGTCGACCTGCGGGCACTCCTGGATCGCGCCGACGATCACGTCGCCGATCCCGTCTCCGTCGACGTCACCTCCGCCAGCGACATCACTCCCGAAGGTCGTGCGACCGTAGTGCGCCCGGATCAGCGCTCCGGTGCGACCGGAGTACACGTAGGCGGCGCCGTGGTTCCACCCCTGGGAACGGTCGTGAACCGCGCCAACGACGTAGTCCGGGCAGCCGTCCCCGTCCACGTCGCCCAGTCGAGCCACCGAGCCGCCGAGGTAGGAGTTGGTCGGGCCAATGTTTTCGTGCAGCTTGGTCTGCGCGACCACTCCGGCAGAGAGGGCGAGACCCAGGGCGATGGTTGTCGTTCGGATCATGACCAGCATCCTCATGGGGAGGGGAAGATCCCCAGCACGAGTCTGCTCCAACGCGCCTCGATCCGCGAGCCCCCGCAACGCGAGTTTGCACACGCCACTGGAGAGATGCCGCTACGGGAGCGAGGCCGTCCCCCCCTAGGGAAACGGCCTCGCATGTCAGACCATCGCGCGCGCTGGCGCGCGGTTAGGGGTGCTCTTGGCTCAGTTCGCCGCCCCCTCGGGAGACGCGCTGGGCACGGGGGCACCCTGCCCGATGGCTGTAGCCGCTTCGAGGATCTTCAGGCCGGCGGGGGAGCGCTTGACCTCGAGGCTGAAGGCGCTCTCGAGCAGCTCCGCAGCCGCGCCGGGACGACCGCCGAAGAGGTAGTTGGCGGCGAGCACCAAGCGCGCGTCGTCGTCGAGGAAGTGGTCATTGAGGTAACCCTCGAGCACCTCGAGCTGGCGGTCGAACTCAGCCGGGTCGGCGTAGAACGAGTGCTTGTCGATCACGTTCGTCGCCAGGGCGGGGTCGAGCTCGAAGGCCTTGCGCATCGCGTAGGCGGCGTAGTGGTAGTCGCCGGTGGCGAACAGGGCGTCCGAGAGGATCAGGTAGAGGATGCCATCCTCCGGCGAGAACTCGACGGCCTTGGCGTAGTAGTGGACCGCGTCGGCATAGCGACCGTCGCGGAAGGCGCGATCACCGAGCGTCAGATAGTAGTCCGAAGCGCGGTTCAACGGCTCCCCTTGCTGCGGGGCCACGGTCGCTTCACCAGCGGGGGCGCTGCCATCCACGTAGACGATCTCAGGTTCGTCGTCCTCGACGTAGATCACGTCCGCGCCACTGGTGTTGCCGACCTGGATCACGACCGTGGGAACGAACGGACCGTAGTAGTAGAACGGCGGGCAGTAGCCGGAGCTGTAGTAGCCGCCGCGGTACCAGTAGCTGTGCCACCAGAAGGACCAGGCCCAGGAGGGACCGCACCAGTTCCAGCCCCAGTAGCCGTGGCCCCAGTAGTGACCGTAGTGGTTCCAGCAGAGGTTCCAGTAGTGGTGATGGTGATGGCTGTCGTGGTACCCATCGTCGTAGCCATCGTCATACCCGTCGCCGTAGCCATCGCCACCTCCGCTGCCGCTACCAGAGTTGCCGGCGCCGCCCGCGTTCGCTACTGAGTCGATGTAGTTCTGGCGCGCCTTCTGGACCCGTTCGGCACGGGATGCAGCGCGCGAGTCCTGGGCGCGCTGTGCGTCGAGGGAGTTCTTGTCAGAACGAGCCTCCATGGCGCGTTGCTCCTGGAGGCGAGCCGAGGCCGCGCGGGCGTCCGCCTGACCGGCGCTCCCTCGTCGACCACTCGAGAGGCCATCCGCCTGTGCGGCGGCGCGGCGCAACGTCCGCGGGTCGGCCTGGGAGCTGGAGCTGACCGCGCCCGAGCCGCGGTAGCGGTTCAGGATGTCGTCGCGGTCCACCGCGCCCGAGCGGACCACCGGGGTAGCCGAGCCCGCGGTGCGCTGCATGCGCGCCAGGTCCTCGGTGCTGACGCGGCTGCGCAGCTCCTGGCTGAGGTTGCGCCGGGAACCGGGCGCGATGGGGGTCTCGACGCCTCGGAAGTTGTCCGCGGCGAGGGGGAAGCGCACCCTGGGCTGTACGCCCGCGTCGGTGAGGTCGATCACCCCGCTGCCCGAGCTGAGGGGCCGCGACAGGTCGCGGGTGTTCGTCGGTTGGCTGCGCGGGGTGCTGGTCGTGTTGGCTCGCCAGCCATCGGTCGAGCGGGTGCTGCTGTCGGGGATGGTGGTCGATGTCGTGGTCGGCTGGCGCGTGATCGCGCGCGAGTCGGTGTTCGTGCTGGAGTTGCGCGAGGTGTCGTAGCTGCGGGTCGTCGTACGGGTTGTCGTCGGCGCGGAGTAGCTGGAGCTGCTCCGTGTCGGCGCGCTGGACGACCGGTTCGAGCTGGAACTCGATGACCCGCTCACGCTGGAGCGGCTGGAGCTGGAGCTCGAAGGCCTGCTGACGCTCGGGCGGCTGCTGGAGCTGGGCCGGGAGACGCTGCCGCCGGAGGAGCCCCCAGAGGAGCGGCTCACCGAGCCTCCCGAGCTTCGGGAAGTGGATTCTCCGGAGGACCGCCGCTGCGCCGACGCGGTGTCGACGAGCACGAGGCTAGCGAGCAGACAGACAACGAGGATCAAGGGGCGGCGCAGCATGAGCATTGACTCCATTCAACCGGGGTGGGCAGGTACCCAGCAACAAGGGTGCCGCACCACCATCGAAGCAACCAGTCCTCGAGGGCGGTTCTGGAGGGCAAAGGCCCTGTCAAGGGACCCGTGCGGTGTTCCCTGGACCGGGCGTGGCCTCCGCGTTGGTCACCTCTCGGGGGGACAGGAGTGCGCAGTTTGCGTGTTTCCAACCGTCGCGGTCCAAGTGCCGAGGCGGCCGCGTCGCCTCCGGGGTGCTCCCTGGAGTTTGCACTCAGGGTGCAGACTCCGGGCTGTCTCCCCGTCAGTTGTCGCGCCCAGAAACGCCTAGGCCTCCGAAGAGGCATAGGCGGCCCCAACGGGATCGTCTAGTGCTCTTGCGCGAGCAACAGGGCTTCGGCGCCGCGAGGCACCTCACCCTGGGGGCGAACCCGCAGCAAGAGCGCGGCGTGCGTCCACCCCCGGTCGGAAGCAGCTCGCCCCAGGGTGCGCCGGACGCCCGTGCCGAAGGCCTCGGGCCCGGTCAGGTAGACGCCCAGGGCGGTCTGTGCCGGTCGCTCCGTCCACCCCTCTGGGGGGGCTTCGTCCGCCGGGCTGCTCAACCAGAAGCCGGTCGGCCGACCCCCCCCGTCGAGGGCCAGGATTGGTGATCGGTCGAGAGGCGCGCCGGGTTCTCGCTCGAGCCGCGCAGCGATGGCCGCGTCCGCCAGTCGCAGGCACTGCTCGATCCCGGTCTTCTCGGGGACCTTCATGAAGGTCCAGTGCGCGGCTGGCAGGTCGACCACACGAGCGGTGACCACTGGGGTTCCGACGACGTTGCCCCGCCTGTCGAGCGGAACGAAGAACGTGTCTACGAACCGTCCGCCGATGACGGTCCGAATGTTCTCCTTCCAGAGGATCTGGCCCGCCTCCTCGAGGGTCAGCTCTTGGGGCCAATGCCGCCCGTACCGATCGGGAGTCTTGTTCCACCGCACGTCTCGCATCGTGGCGAGGACCCTGCCATCGTCTGAGAGGACGCGCAGCGTGTGGGGGCGCTCGTCATCTTCATGCAGGACGGCCTGGAGGAGGGCGATTTCGCCACCGATCTCGCCCAGCTCCGCGGTGCGGGTCGTCCCCTCACCGTGCCAGTCGAAACCGTGTGGCCAGAGAAAGAGTGCACGGCGCAGGCCGAAGCTACGCAGGTGGCGGGCCTGCTCGACCTCGTCCACCGCCAGGCTCTCGTTCTGGTAGGGGGCGACGGTCCATAGCCCCTCCCCGTAGTGCAGCACAATCGCCTGGCTGGTCTCCCGGCTGCCGACCGCGACAAGCGACTGCCGCGCGCGGTCCGGGAAGCCGTACCAAACCTTGAGGTCGGCCTCCTCGCCTGCCTGCTCCACCCGGGAGGTGATCGCCAACCCAAAGTGGCCGAGGATGCGCTCCGGATGAC
>JAQBVH010000431.1 GCA_027623615.1 Planctomycetota bacterium
ACCTGGGCCGCGCTCGCCAAGGACCCGAGCGAGCGCTACGCCAGCGTCGGTGACCTCGCCCGCGACCTGCGCGCGCTGCTCGCCGGCACGCCGGTCGCCGCGCGCGACCAGGAGCGCGGCTATCGCCTGCGTCAGTCCCTGCGCGCCCTGGTCCTGCCCTTGGCGATCCTGGCAGCCACGGTGCTCGTGCTGAGCGGCGTCATCGTCTTCCTGCTCGATGTTTCGAGGCGCGAGACGCAGCTGCGCGAGACCGCCGACCGGCACTTCGAGCAGGCGCGCGAATCCGCCCAGCGCGAGACGCAGCTGCGCGAGGCCGCCGACCGGCACTTCGCCCAAGCGCGCGAGTTCGCGGGCTCGTTCATTCACGACATCGCGCCGTCCCTGCGCTACCTGCCCGGCTCCGCGCCGGCCCGGGAACGCATCGTGGAGCGCGGGCGCGGCTACCTCGACACCCTCTCGCGCCAGGGGGGCGAAGACCCCACGCTCCTGCTCGAGCTCGCCCACGCCTGGGTCGCCCTGGGCGAGGTGCAGTGGGACCGGGAAGGCGTCGCGCTCGGCAAGCCAGAGGGTGCCCTCGCGAGCTTCGACCGGGCGCTGCAGACGCTGGAGCGCATCGACCTCGACTCGCTCGAACTCGCGCGCCTGAGGCTTCGAGCCAAGCTGCGCAAGGCTGGAACCCTGGGCACCCTGCAGCGCCAGGCAGAGGCGGCGACCACCCTGGGCGAGGCCTACGCGGAGGCGGAGCTCCTCGCCGCGGAGCACCCGACCAACCGGGACGTGCAGCGCGAGCTGGCGTACAGCCTCGAGTCCATGTCGGCCTTCGACCGCGCCGGCGACCCGAACCAGGCCCTCGTCCGCTTGGAGCGCGCGGCCGAGATCACCGCGCGCCTGCTCGACGACGACCCGTCCGACGCACACCTGCGCCGCGACCGCGCCGTCAGCCTGACGAAGATCGCTCAACACCTCCTGGCCCACGCGGACCCCGAGGCTGCCCTCGCGCGGTACCGCGAATACCGCGAGGAGGCGCTGCTGCTGCTCGAGGTCTCGGACCTGCGCTGGGTCGCGCGGCGGGACGTGGCCGTCGGTCACGAGTGGGTCGGTCGCCTGCTCGCTGACCTCGGGAAGCCAGGGGAAGCGCTGCCCTACCTGGAGCAGGCGCGGCAGTCCTACCAGGCGCTGTTCGACGACGACCCCTCCCAGTTCACCCACGCGATGTCCGCCTCCTCGGCGGTGACCCGGATCGGCGAGGCCTTGATCTCCATCGGCGACCTGGCCGGCGCGGAGGCGCGCTTCGCCGAGGCGACCGGGACGATCCTCGCCCTGCGGGACGAGCATCCCACGCTCCCGCGCCTGCACCGCATGGCGGGCGTGCTGCAGTACAAGGCGCACGAGCTGCAGCTGGCCCGCGCCGCCCGTGAAGGCCTGACGGAAGAAGAGCGACGCGCGTTCCGTGAACGCGGCCTCACCGACCTGGAGGCGTGCCTGGCCAGCTTCGAGAGCATGGCCGCCCAGGGCCTGCTCTCACCCGGAGACGCAGGCGTTCCCGACGAGCTGCGCGCTGAGATCGAGGCCCTGCGCGTCCTGCTCCGGGACTGACCCGAATTCCCGAACTTCGGTGTGAGCTGGGCGCCCCGCGGGTGCACGTTGGGTCGAGAGGCCCCCTTCGACCCCGGAGCTCCCCATGGACCTGCGCACTACCCTGATCGCCCTCACCCTGACCGCCGGACCCCTCCTCGCCCAGGACCTGCCCTTCGAGGTCCCGCAGGGCGCCGCCCGCGCCAAGGCTTTGTGGGTGGACGCCCGCGCGATGGCCAAGACCCACCTTCCCAGCAAGGCCGACCTTGGGGAAGGCTGGCGTCTGCCCTGGGAGCTGGCCGCTGTCGTCCCCGGCATGATCCACAGCGAGCAGCGCTACTGGTCGGCCCTCGAGCCGGACGACGACGACCGGCCCCACTGGCAGTGGTTCTTCGGGCTGACCGAGGCCCAGGCGCGCGCGGAGCTCGACAAGTCGATCGGGAAGCTGGAAGAGCAGCTCGTCGAGATGCTCGCCGGCGAGGACCTCACCGGTCACCCCATGGCCGAGTTCGCCAGTGCATCGGGTCTGATGAGGATCATGATCATGCAGGCACGTCTCAAGAACCGGCTCGTCTTCCACTCGTATCCGGTCTTCGCTACGCGGCTGGCGGAGTCGTCCCTGCCGGTCACGCTCGAGTACATCAAGGCCCGCACCGGTCAGCTCCCGGACGAGCAGGCCGCGAGCATCGAGACGCGCGCCATGCTGCACAACATGGAGCTCTTCACCGGCGACCTGAAGGGCAAGAGCCTCGAGGAGCACATCGCCGTCTACACGCGAGCGGCAACGGTCGTGCGGCGCTTCACGCAGATGACATACGTGCACATCTCCGAGCAGGAAGTCCTCTCCCTCGAGGAGGGCGAGCTGCCCAACTACGGGAAGTTCGAAGTGCAACTGCACGTGCTGGCCAAGGACGCCATCGGCCGCGAGGTCAATGACCTCCGTCGTGAGGGCCTCGAGCAGCTCCAGGGCGAGCTGGGTAAGCTGCTCAACACCTTGGTCGACGAGCTGGCGCCCGGCGCTGGCCGCTACTCGGTCGAGTGCCTGGCGCGCGACTTCGGCGACAACGCCTGGGTGATCGCCATCGACGGACCCAGCTTCGGCGGCCAGGACATGCGGGGCTTCTACGGCCGCGTGCGCACGGGCAACGCGATCGTCGACATCAAGGGCACCGGCCCCCGCCCCCGCGAGTGGATGCTCGAGCAGCTCGACTACGTCTTGGGCGTGGCCGAGGACAGCACCGCGATGTTCGGCGAAGAGGAGGGTTGGTAGACATGGGACGCCTTCTACGAACGCTGCTGCTGGCTGCCGTCTGCGCCTCCCCGCTTTCTGCACAGGACATCAGCGACCGCGACCAGCGCGTCGGCCAGGTCCTGCTCAACGTCACTCACCTGCGCGATCTCGAGGCCCCGGACGAGCGCACGGCGCTCGGCTACAAGCGCGCCTGCGCGGACGACACGGGCAACACCTACTGCCACCAGGTGCGCAACCTGACCGACGAGGGCGGGCGCAAGCACGCCTGGAGCCTGCGCGTGGCCTACTCGCCCGGCGGCTGGGAGGCCAGTGAGGGACCGGAGCCGGTGGAGACGGACCCCAACGGCTCGGAGTTCTTCGCCCTGCCCTCGCGCGACGCGAAGCAGGGCACCACCCGGGTCGCGGCGCGGCTGACCGTCGGTGACCTGCGCCTGACCCTGCAGGACAGCCGCTCGGGTGACCTGGCCCAGGGCGAGCACCTGCGCCTGATGAAGAACCGCTGGAGCTTCCTGCTCGAGCAGGCGGTCAAGCACGGGCTGATCGAGCAGTCCGACGAGCCGCGCATCTACGTCAGCCTGGATGAGACGGAGTGGTTCGGAGCCGCGCGCGAGCTGGTCGACGGCGACGTGGTCAGCGTCGACGAGGACCTCGCCCACTGGGCCGTCTTCCGGCTGTCCGTCTTCGTCGAACCGCCGCCGCTGGCCGAGGGCGAGACCGAGTACGTCATCGACATGGACCTCGACGCCGAGGGGCTGCGCGAGACGCGCATCACCTACGCCGACGGCAAGCCGGTGCACTTCCGAGCGTCGGTCGACACCTACCAGATCGTCGTCGACACCGAGCGGGCGCCGGCGGCGGAGCTGCTGGTGCGCTTCAAGCCGCTGGTCCTGACCGCGGACTCGCCCCTGGGCCAGAAGGCGGTGCTGTCCTTCAGCGCCCAGACGGTGAAGGTGGGCACGACGATCACCCTGCATCGCACGACGTGGTTCCCCACCCTGCGCCGCTTCGAGCTGGACCAGGAGTACCTCCTGCGCGACCCGGGCCAAGAGGGCAGGCCGCCGACGGTCTCGCCCGACGTCAAGGCCGACCCGATGCTCGACCAAGCGTGGCGCTTCAACTCCGCGCGCATCGCCGCCGCCGACGCCGTCGGCGCCTGGCGTCAGCTGGCACCGCTGGTCGCGATCCGACCCGGCGTCGACGAGGACTCACCCGGCGGTCGCGCCCCTGGCCCCAGGTCGCCGGTCTTCCGACCGGACGAGCCGGTTGTGCTGGGCTTCAAGCTCGACGAGCGCGTGGGCGCCGGCTACTGGCACGCCGAGAACGTGGCCGGGGCCGAGCACACGATGACCCCCTGGGTGGAGAGCGTCCCCCAGAAGGTCTACGTCGACCTTTGGCTGGATCGCGATCCGGAGCCGCCGCGCACGACCTGGGCCGACGTGATACAGGGCCTCGAGGATGAGTTCGAGGAGCTCTTCGGGCCCGAGCCCG
>JAQBVH010000432.1 GCA_027623615.1 Planctomycetota bacterium
TGTTCTGATTGAGAGCTCCACGCTACGATCTGCGCTCCAACCTACCGCCTCCCCCCACGAACCATGCGACTCGTACAAGCACTCAGCCTCTCCCTCCTCGCCCTCACCGCCTTCTCCTGCCAGAGCGCGAGCACCTTCGAGGTCGTCTCCGTGGACCCCGAGGTCCGCACACCGATCTTCGAGGCCGTCGCCGCGCTCGAGGGCCGTTGGACCGGCGAAGCCCCGGACGGCATGCAGGGAATGTCCGAGTTCTCCGTCACCTCCGGCGGCAGCGTCGTGCGCGAGACGATGATGCCCGGCACGGACTTCGAGATGACGAACATGTACGCGCTCGACGGCAACGGCCTGGTGATGACCCACTACTGCGCTGCTGGAAACCAGCCGCACATGCGCGCGACGGCGATGGACGGGAACCGGATCGTCTTCGAGCCCATCGGCGTGAGCGACCTCAAGGCCACGGACGAGTACTACATGGGGGGGATGACCCTCGAGATGAAGGACGCCGACCACATCGTGCAGCACTGGCAGGGCTACGTCGCTGGCGAGGCCCAGGCGGATGGAGTCATGTCCATCGAGCTGACTCGCGTGCACTGAGCGGTCCCCGCCCACCCAACGTCACGACGACACGGTGCTCACTCCGCCGCCGTCGCCCGTCAACGCCAGGCGGCCGGCGCGCAGCTCGAGGGCGTCGGCGCCGAAGATCTCGTGGCGCCAGCCGCTGAGCGCGGCCACATCCGGCTCGGGCTCCGTGGCAATCCGGTCGAGGTCGCTGCGCTTGGCGACCATGCCCTTCGAGACGCCGTGCTCCTCGCAGCGCAGCTGGAGCAGCGCCTGCAGGAGGGCCACGAGCGACTCGTGACCGGAGAGCGGTGCGTGGCGTTCGGGAACGATCGGCCAGTCTCCTTCCGGGGTGCCGAGCGCGCGCGCGACGGCGTCGAGCAGCGCCTGCCCATCGCCGCCCTGCGCCACCTGGGGCTTCAGCCCGCGGACCCTTGCGAGGGCCTCGCGGTGCTTGGGGCGGTGGAGCGCGATCTCCGCCAGCGCCTCGTCGCGCAGCACCCAGTTGCGGGGGATGTTGCGCTCCATCGCGGTCTCCTCACGCCACGCCGCGAGCTCTCGCAGCACGGCCAGGTCGCGGCTCTTGGCGCGCCGCAGCTTGATCCTGTGATAGGCCTCGCGGGGTAGGACCCGGTAGCGCGTCGGCTCGAGGAGCGCGGCCATGTCCTGGGCCACCCATTCGGCGCGACCCTGACGTTCCAGCTCGGCGGTGAGTAGCTCGTAGATGCGGCACAGGTGCGTGACGTCGCCGAGCGCGTAGGCGATCTGGCGGTCGCTGAGCGGCCGCACGCTCCAGTCGACGGTCTGGGAGGCCTTGTCGAGCTTCACGTCCAGCAGGTTGGCTGCGAGCGTTGCGTAGCCCGGCTGGTCGCCGTGCCCGCAGAAGGCGGCGGCGATCTGCGTGTCGAAGACCGGGCCGGGGATCTGACCCATGCCCTGGAGGAAGATCTCGAGGTCCTGGACGGCCGAGTGGAGCACCTTGACCGTGGACCCGTCGCAGAGCAGCTCGCGCAGCGGCGACAGATCGATCCCCTCGGCCAGCGGGTCGATCGCGGCCGCGTGCTCGCCGTGGGCGACCTGCACGAGGCAGAGCTCGGCGTAGTAGGTCTTCTCGCGCAGGAACTCGGTGTCCACCGCGAGGTACGGCGCGCCACGAAGGGCGCTACAGAAGTCGGAGAGCGTCGAGGAGTCCGTGATCAGCATGGGGCGAGACCCTACTCCCTCGCCGGCGGCAGCGCCCGACATTACCAGGCCGAGGGCGGCTCAGAAAGGACTGCACACGATGGTGGGGCTCTTGGCATGGACGCCAGGGGCTCCCGGGCCGAGCACGAGCCACCGCGTCTGGACCATCGCCCCGATCCGCAGAGCCGCGGAGGACCTGGAGACCGTGCTCCCATGCAGATCACTGTGCTCGGACGATTAGCTCGGACGGGTGCGAGGAGTCCTGACTGCAGAAGAGCTGAGCACGCTGGACCTCAGCGGTTGTGAGCTGGCGGTGCTGAGCGCCTGCGACACGAGCGTCGGGGTTGCCCGCCCTGACCACGGAGTCGCCTCACTCCAGCAGGCACTCCACCTGGTCGGGGCCAGGAGCACGCTGACATCGTTGTGGAAGGCGGACGACGAGGCGACGCAGCGCCTGATACAGGCCTTCTACGCCAAGCTTTGGGGGGAGGGCCTCGGCAAGGCCGAGGCCCTCAGGCAGGCCAAGCGGCAGATGCGTGCGGAGAACTACCCGGCCATGTACTGGGCCGGGTGGGTGCTCACCGGGGACCCGAACTGATCGCGGCCTCGGTGGTTGGAGTGACCTCGACCATGCGCGTTCCGGCTCGCTCGAGTCGTCGACTCGTCCCGGTCCGCGAGTCGGCGGCTTCCTTGAGCGCCATCAGCGCAAAGGCCGTGGCGGCGCGGCTGATGTAGTGCTTGCCGTCCCGGCGCGGTGAGCGCGTGAACCACGCGCCATCCTCGAGCTGGTGCTCGCGCAGCCACCGCAGGCCTTGGTGCACGTCGTCATCCTCGGGCGGGCTACCTACTTGCAGCAGCACGTACGTCGAGAAGGCCGTCGCATAGGCCTCGCTCGTCGTCGTCTGACCCTCTCCGCCGTCCCGCCTCCAGGCTGGACCGGAGAGGGATGCCATCGACCAGCCGCCGTCGGCGCCCTGGGTGCTGCGCAGCTCCTGTCTCCAGCTCTGACGTTCCTGCGCAGTCAGGGCCTGCGGCCACCAGGACCCAGCCCAGAGCCGCATGGCCTTGGCGTGCAGGCTCGCGGGCGGATGCGCGCGCAGGTACCCCGTGAGTCGGGCGACCCCGTCCACGTCCCGGGCGGGCAGCGGCTCGGCGGCGGAGAGCTCCCCGAGGGCGACCAGCATGAGGGTCGGCCCGAACTCGGCGTCCGACTCGTAGGGCGGCCAGTTGCACTGCAGCCAGTCCTCCCAGGTCCCGCTCTCGTCGAGCAGCTCCCAGGCGTGGTCGATGCCGCGGCGCGTCGGCGCCTGCAGGCCGGCGCCGCTGCGCGCGTCGCTCATGGCAAGGAACGCGGTGGTGGCGACCCGGCCCTCGACGCTGCCGTACTGCCCGCGCGGCTCGGCCTCACCATCGAGGAACGAGCGCAGGTAGTCCTGGGCGAACTCGCGGCCCCTGCGAACCTCCTCCGAGCCCGGCGCGATCAGCGGCTGCGCAGCGAGGCCCCAGCCCGTCGTGTGGCAGCTGATGCAACCGCGGTCCTCCCGCCAGCTCCGCGTGGCCTCGACCAACGCGGAGACGCCCTGCTCGAACCGCGCGGGCTCGACGTCCGAGCTGGGCCCCGCGCCGCCCGCGCAGCCGGCGAGCAATCCGGCGAGGGCGAGCAGCAGCAGCGCAGAGCGAGGGCAGGTCATGTCGACAGGATAGGCGGCGCTGCTGGCGCCGCCATGCTCCTGCGTGCAGTACGGTCAAGCGTCGCCTGACCCGTGAAGGGCGCCCTCCGATTTTCCAACACCAATTCCAGCGCGGGACCATACTGCGAGTCCACAGTTCCGAGTGCAGTTTCCCAGCAGGAGTTGGTATGGCCACGAACCGCGGCGTTGCGTACTTGGGTCCGGGTGAGGTCGAAGTCCAGGACATCGACTTCCCGAAGCTCGAACAGGCTGAGCAGAAGCGCAAGTGCAACCACGGGGTGATCCTCAAGGTTGTCACGACCAACATCTGCGGCTCCGACCAGCACATGGTGCGCGGGCGCACGACCGCGCCACGGGGGCTGATCCTCGGGCACGAGATCACCGGCGAGGTGATCGAGGCTGGTCGCGACGTCGAGTTCATCAAGGTGGGTGACCTCTGCAGCGTGCCCTTCAACATCGCGTGCGGCCGCTGTCGCAACTGCAAGGAGGGCAAGACCGGCATATGCCTGAGCGTCAACCCCGCCCGGCCCGGCGCCGCCTACGGCTACGTCGACATGGGCGGTTGGATCGGCGGACAGGCCGAGTACGTCATGGTTCCCTACGCGGACTTCAACCTGCTGAAGTTCCCGGACAAGGACCAGGCCATGGCCAAGATCACCGACCTGACGCTCCTGTCCGACATCCTGCCGACGGGCTACCACGGCGCCGTGACCGCGGGAGTCGGACCCGGCAGCACGGTCTACATCGCCGGCGCAGGTCCGGTCGGCCTCGCGAGCGCGGCGTCCTGCCACCTGCTCGGCGCAGCCGTCGTCATCGTCGGCGACATGATCCCCGAGCGCTTGGCCCAGGCGCGCAGCTTCGGCTGCG
>JAQBVH010000433.1 GCA_027623615.1 Planctomycetota bacterium
GGACTCGAGGTCGAAGGCCTGGCGCGCCTTGCCGGAGAGGACCAGCTCGAGGGCGGTCTGGGTATAGCTGTCCAGGTCATGCGCGGCGACGGCGCGCTCGACCTCCGGCATGGCGCCGGTGACCGCCGCGCGCAGCCTGGCGCGCCGGTCCATGCGAGCGACCGACAGCTCCGGGCGCAGGACCAGGTCCTCGGCGCTGACCCGATCCATCTTGGTCTCGTTCAGGTCGTCGCCGGACGGGTACAGCGTGTACGGATCGAACTCACGCCCGAGGAAGCCCGCGGTGCCCGCCTTGGCGACCACGTTCGACTCCTGCAGCGGCCGCGGCATCATGACGAAGGGCAGGGTCGCCTCGGTGGGCGGCCTGAGCCGGATCGTGTTGCTGCCGACGTTCGGGAAGTCCTTGGGCGAGGGCGGCTCGAGCTGACCCGAGGGGCTGACCTTGTCGGCGGTGTAGCCGGTCAGCATCTGGTAGTGGGCCGCCGTGTGGTTGAACAGGCCGACGGGGGAGTAGCTCATCGTCCGGATGAAGGTCAGCTTGTCGGTCACCTGCGCGATGCGCGGGAGCAGCTCCGTGACCTCCATGCCGTCGACCTTGGACTTGATCGTCTTGAAGACGCTCCTGACGTCGTCCGCTGCGCCGTCCTTGGGGTCCCACAGATCGAGGTGACTCGGCCCGCCTTGCAGGAAGATCAAGATCACGCTCTTGGCGCGTCCCCAGCCGGGCTGGTCGAAGCGCGGCACCGAGAGGGCCTGGGCGCGCAGGACGTCGGCCAGGGAGAGACCGAGCAGCGAGCTGCCGCCGACGCGCAGCAGTTCACGTCGGCTGGGGCCGAGAGGAGTCAGGGACATGGGATCAGAATGGGGCCGATTGGAGCATTCAGGCTAGACGGTCTCGAGAGGAGCCGCCAGCTTGTCTCCCAACGCGGGGCAGCGTGGGCAGACCGGTTCCCAGAACCAGGGATCGAGTAACGTCTGTCCATGAGACGCACCGTGTCCCGTAGCCTCGGCTCTGCCCTGCTGTGGGGTCTTCCGACCCTCGCAGGCGACCGCCCGAACCTCCTCGTCGTCTACTCGGACGACCACGCACAAGCAGCGGTGGGTTGCTACGACTCCAAGCTGTGTGAGACGCCCCACATCGACGCCCTCGCCGCGCGCGGGACGCGCTTCACGCGGAGCTTCGTCACGAACTCGATCTGCGGGCCGGCGCGGGCGGTGTTTCTCACGGGCCTGCACTCCCACGCCAACGGCCAGACGACGAACAGCGCTGGCCTGCGCGAGGATCTGCCCCAGCTCGGCGAGCTCCTGCAGGCGGCGGGCTATCAGACCGGCGTGATCGGCAAGTGGCACCTGCCCCGCAAGCCGCGCGGGTTCGATCACTGGTCCCTCGCGCGCGGTTCGTTCTACACGACGAGCTTCGAGACCGCGCAGGGCACCCAGCCCGAGGTCGGGCACTCGACCGACCTGATCACCGACCAGGCCATCGAGTGGATGGGCGAGCAGGTAGGGGGGGAGCAGCCCTTCTTCCTGTGGGTCAACTACCACGCCTCGCACCGGGTGTGGGACCCGAGCCCCGAGCACCTCGGCCTCTACCGTGACGGCGACCTGCCCGAGCCAGCGACCCTGTTCGACGACTACGCGGGCCGCACGCCGGCGGCCGAGGCGACCCAGATGCGCATCGCACGGGACCTCTTCCCGGCCTACGACCTCAAGCTGCCCGTGACGGGCGAGGGCATCCTCGACGACGCGGCCATCAATCGCCGCAAGGGGATGACCGCGGAGCACCGCGCGCTGTGGGACTCGTTCTATGGGCCTGAGAACGAGGCCTTCCTCGAGGCCAAGCTGGCCGGCGACGACCTCGTGCGTTGGAAGTACCAGCGCTACATCAAGGACTACCTGCGCAGCGTGGCCGGCATCGACGCTGGGCTCGGGCGCATCCTCGCGAGCCTCGCGGAGCGCGGCCTGTCCGAGAGCACGATCGTGGTCTACACCTCCGACCAGGGCTTCTTCCTCGGTGAGCACGGCTGGTACGACAAGCGCTGGATGTACGAGCCGGCCTTCGCGACCCCCCTCGTGGTGGCCGGGCCGGGGATCACGACGGGGGAGGTGGACGACCTCGTGCAGAACCTCGACCTCGCGCCGACTCTGCTCGACCTGGCCGGCGCCAACGTCCCCGCGCACATGCAGGGCGTGAGCCTCGGCCAGCTGCTCGCCGGGGAGGCCGTCGAGGGCTGGCGCGACGCGGTCTACTACGAGTACCACCAGCGTGACTCGGGCCGCATCAGCCATACGGTCGCCCCGCACTACGGGGTGCGCACGGATCGCTACAAGCTGCTCTACGTCCCGGACCACGACCAGTGGGAGCTCTACGACCTGGCTCAGGACCCGCACGAGATCCAGAACCTCGCCGGCAACTCCGAGTACGCCGGGCTGCAGCGCATGCTGACCGCGCGGCTGGCCGAGCTGCGCGAGCGGTACGAGGTCAGCGAGTAACGAGAGACGCCGCGTCCCCCGGGGAGGACGCGGCGTCGCGCTCGCGTTGTGCGCCGACGTTCAGTTGAGTCCGCGGACCTCCGCCCGGGCGCTCTCGATCCGCGCCCGTGGCGTACGGCGCAGACCCCAGGTCCCGCCGACCTTCGACAGCGTCCACACGAACCACTTGGTGGGGTCGAAGTGGAACCAGCGCACGCCGTTGCGGTAGTCGAGTTGGAAGCGGTGGTGGAAGTTGTGGTAGCCCTCGCCCATCGTGATGAACGCGGTCACGAAGCTGTTCCGGGCCGTGGTGTTCTTGCAGAAGGGTCGCGATCCGATGCAGTGGGCAACGGAGTTGACCGCGAAGGTCGCATGCCATTGAACGACCAGGCGCAGGAAGCCCGCGACGAGGAAGGCGCCGAGCGGGTCGCCCCAGAGCATCCCGATCGCGGCGGGGATGCCGACGCCCATGAGGATCGCGATCGGGACGTAGAACCGGTGCTGCAGCATCACCAGCTTGTCCTTCTTCAGGTCGTCGACGCCCTTGATCTCGCTGTCCTCGGCCTTGCAGAGCACCCAGCCGATGTGGGCCCACCAGAAGCCCTTGTTGATGTTGTAGGGGTCCCGGTCCTCGTCCGTGTAGGTGTGGTGTCGGCGGTGGTCCGAGGACCACTTCAGGGCCGAGTTCTGGACGGAGGCCGCGCCGAACAACAGGTAGAACGCGCGCAGGGGCGCAGCCGCCTGGTAGGCGCAGTGGGCGAAGAGCCGGTGGTAGCCCCCGGTGATTCCGAACGCGCAGAAGAGGAACCAGACGCCGGCCAGGCCGAGGGTCCAGGGCGAGGCCTTCACAAAGATGAGGTAGACCAGGCCGAGGACGCCCATCGTGTGGGCGACCCCGAGGAACAAAGTGTTCGTCCAGTCCAGGCCGCGGCGGGGATCCTGCGCGACCGTCCCTTGTTGTTGGGTCATTGATGTCTGAGCGGTGCTGGGAGAGGGGGCCAAGATCCTAGCCTCGGCGAGGCGCAGGCTCCCTGTGGGCGACCCTGAAAAGTGCTTCGGAACGGGAGCCTCACTCCGGGACGCCTATCCGACCCTCCTTGTTGATGGGGGGCGACTTTCTCACGTTCCGGATGGCCCAGACGAGCCCCAGGAGCGATCCGAGGTACACGCCTGAGTGGGCGCACCAGACTCTGAGCAACGCCTGACCCTCCCGGGAGGGGTCCAAGAACGGGGCCTCATCTGGAACTGTGCGTAGCCAGGGGGCCAGGAGTCCTCCCGCGAGGCCCCCCAGGGCCGCCAGGCAAGGGATCGACCACGCATGGCGCAGGGGAGCGCTCACCGCGCGACCCCGCGCGGCCACGATCAGAATCGCGCCATAGGTCACCCCAGCGCTGCCTCCCGCCATGGATCCGAGCCTGAGCGCACGCCCGGTGAGGCCCGGCCCGTCCCCGAGCGCCTTGCCCCACGCGAAGTAGTCGGGGGACAAACGCACGGTTATCGAGTCGACCGCGATTCCGAACCCCGCCCCGAGCAGGGCGCACCCCACGAGCACCAGGCTGAGGCGCCAGCGCACGGCCTCCCGTCCGCGCCGCGCCAGCTCGATCATGGACACGCAAGCCAGGAAAGCGAGCGCGAGGCCGACGCGGACTCCAAAGGGCAGGTCGAGGTGCATGGCGCTCGGACGCATCGACCTGCCCGCACTTCCCGGCACCCACGGAGGCTGGCAGGGACGCCTCACCGCGGGGAGCGGCGCACCCTGTTCGAGACGAGGGTCAATTGATTCGAGGCGGAAACGCAAGGAGGGTCGCCCCGGGGCG
>JAQBVH010000434.1 GCA_027623615.1 Planctomycetota bacterium
CCCATCCTGTGCGCCCGCCTGCCCCCCCCCGCCGTCAGCAAGACCTACCGCAAGTCGAGGCGGAACGAGAACACCTCGACGTCGTCGCCGAGCCCCTTGTGCATCGGGAAGCCGAAGTTGAACTTCAAGGGGATCGGGTTCGTCAGGGCGAAACCGAAGCCGGCGGCGGAGCGATGCTCGGCGAGGTCGAGCTCGAAGCTGTCCGGGTCGAGGATGGCGGCGTCGATGAAGAAGAACCCACGCAGCATCTCCCGGCGGCGCGAGGTTCCGGGGATCGGCGTGGTGTACAACGGGTAGCGGTACTCCCCCGTCAAGCGCAGGAAGGTCTCGCCGCCGATCGCGAACTCGCCCTCGTTCGGCCCGACCCCGCGGAAGTCGAAGCCGCGCATGGTCGAGGCGCCGCCGTAGAACTTGCGCTCACCATAGTGCGCCTCGGTCGTGTCCCCGAAGGGATGGTTCACGCCGACCTCACCGCCGAAGTAGAGGCCAGGGCGCGCGTCGAGGTCGTCGCTACCCAGGGTCCTGTAGGTGTCGAACAGGAACGTCGACTGCCACAGGTCGTTGTCGCCGCCGAGTCCGCCGCCGTAGAGCGTGTTGTTCCAGGTCAGATAGAGCCCCTTCCGCGGCGACATGCGGTTGTCGAGGCTGCTGTAGCGCATGTTGAACGTCAGGCCCTGGAACTCGGAGGTCCCGGCGGAGCGGGTCAGGACGCCCGGCACGGAGCCCGGCGCATCGACGTCGTCGATCTCGATCTCCTGCCACTGCGGCCCGAACGAGATCGAGAAGTCGCCCTGCTCGAACAGGTGCCCCAGGTTCAGGTTGATCGACTGGCGTCGGCTGTCGTGGGAACGATAGCGCCGCAGCCGATCCTCGAACTGGCCGCTGGCCGTCCAGCGGTCGAAGTGGCTCCCGAAGATGTCAGGGTGGGAGTAGAACAGCTTGTAGTAGCTGATCTGCGAACCCGGAGCGATGTCGAGGAGGAAGGTCTCCCCGTTGCCGTGGAAGGCTTCCTTGCGGTAGATCTCGCCCCACCCCGACCAGAACCCGCCGGGCAATCGGCCCGCCTCGAAGTTCTTCATCGAGATGGACAGGATGCCGAGCACCCCCTGGTCCGAGGTCACTCCGCCCGAGAGGTTCACGTTGACGACGCGGCCTTCCTCGACCTCGTAGAGCACGTCGACCTTGTCCGGATCCTCCGGGTCGACCTCTAGCCGCACCGTCGCCTCCGGGTGCGTCAGGTCGAGCTGGTCGGAGAAGTACCCCGTGCCGCGCACGCGCGCGAGGCCGCGCTCGATCTCGGCCAGGTTGGCGAGGGTCCCGGTCAGGACCTTGACCTCCCGCCGCAGTACCCGATCCCGGGTGTGCAGGTTGCCGAGGAACTTGACCTCACGGATCGAGCGCTGCCGTCCCTGGACGAAGCGGAAGACCAGGTCGACCTCGTGGCTCTCGGCGTCCCAGAGGTAGACCGGCTCGAGCCACTGCCACCCGCCGGCCAAGGGGTCGGTGAAGTACTCCTGGGCCAGGTAGCCGCGCTCCCCGTAGTAGCGCCCGAGCTGGCCCCGGTCGTGGGCAATTCGAGCTGCCTCGGGAGGGAACCCGACCCGGGTCTCGAGCAGCTCGCGCAGCTCCTCCTCGGGGAGGATCAGGTCGGCGGGCGACTCACGCCATTCGCGCAGGGTCCCGTCCCACTCACGCTCGAGGGCCTCGATGGAGACCGAGCGCACGCGATAGAGGGGTCCCTCGTCCACGATGATCTTCACGTGGACCTTGCTGCGGTCCTCGCTGTAGATCAGTTCGTCGACTGCGATGCGCACATCCGCAAAGCCCCGGTCGCGGTAGACCTGGAGCATCGCTACAAGGTCGGCCGCGAGGCGCTCCTCGACGAAGGGCTTGCCCCACCAGCGCAGGGCACCCACGCCCTTGGTCTCGACCTCGGCCAGCTTGCGCAGGCCGCCGCGCCACAGACCCCAGCCCGTGTCGGGCAGGTTCTCATTGCCCTCGACCGTGATCTTCGTGACGCGCACCTTGGGACCCTCACTGATCCGGAAGATCACGTCCGCCGTGGCGCCAGCCTGCCCCTCAGGGCCGCCGATCACGTAGTCGACCTGGGCGAACCTGTAGCCCTGCTGCCGGTAGCCGTTCTCGATCCGCCGGCGGATGTTGTCCGCCTCGTGGACGTAGATCTGCTCGCGATCGAACAGCATCGCCCACTCGCGCAGCTTCTCCTCCTTGATGCGGTCGTTGCCGACGAAGCGCGGGTCGAGGTCGACCTTCAGCTCCTGGACGGGGATCGTCACGGTGACGCCGCCGGCGACGATCACGAAGCGCGGCTCGAGCACGATCACGCCGAAGGTGTCGAAGACGCGCTTCACCCCGGAGCGGTAGTTCAACACCGCTGGCCAGCGCTGCCCCTCCTGCACCCCGAGGACCTTGAGCACCGCGTCCCGGTCGTAGGTCTCGAGCCCGTCGAGCGTGACCGAAACCACGACCTGGTTCTGAGCGTCGTCCCGCAGGGGATCGACGCTCCCGTCCGGGGGGGACGTATCGTCCTGCCCTTGGAGGGGCGCGACGAAGGAGAGGCATGCGCAGAGCGCAACGAAGACAGCGAGGAGACGCAAGATCAGAGGTTGATCGGCTCGGCGATCGAGGGGGCGGGATTCTCGAAGCGCATGATGCTTCCGAAGAACTGGAGTGAGACCCGGCCGGTCGGCCCGTTGCGCTGCTTGGCGCAGATGACCTCGGCCTTGCCCTTGTTCTCCTCGGTCTGGTCGTAGTATTCGGCGCGATACAGCATCAGCACCACGTCGGCGTCCTGCTCGATCGAGCCCGACTCACGCAGGTCGGAGAGCTGCGGGCGCTTGTCCTCACGGGACTCGACGCCGCGGGAGAGCTGGGAGAGGGCCAACACCGGCACCTCGAGCTCACGGGCCAGCTCCTTGAGGGAGCGGGAGATCACGCTGATCTCCTGCTGGCGGTTCTCCGCTTTGGCTGACATGAGCTGCAGGTAGTCGATGACGATCATGTCCAGGCCGTGGGTGTGCTTCACCCGCCGCGCTCGACTGCGCAGGCCCATGATCGACATGCCCGGCGTGTCGTCGATGAACAGCTGCGACCCCTGCAGCCTGCCTGCGGCCTCCGTCAGGTCGGCATAGGAGGACGGGTCGATCTTCCCGGTGCGCATCTTGTGCGCGTCGACCCGGGCGTTCGCGCAGAGCATCCGCTGCACGATCGAGAGCCGGCCCATCTCGAGGCTGAAGAACAGGATGACCGGGTCGTGGTCGAAGTTTCCGGGCCTCGAGAGCGCCGCGTTCTCCATGAGGTTCAGACAGAAGGCTGTCTTTCCCATCGAGGGGCGCGCCGCGATGATGGTCAGCTCGCCGGGGTTGAAGCCGCCGAGCATGTCGTCGAGCTCGTAGTACCCGCTCGGGAGACCGGTCAGCTCCCCACGGTTTCCGGCTGCGTCGATGCGCTTGAAGGCCTCGGTCAGGGCGTCTCCGAGGGGCACCGCGCCGCCGCGCTCCCGGCCCTCGGTGATGCGGAAGATGCGGTGCTCGGCGTCGTCGAGCAGGCCGACCACCGCTTCCTTGTCGGGGTTGGTCGCGAAGGCCTCCGTGATGACGTCCGTCGACTCGCGGATGAGTCGCCGCAGGAGCGCGGTCTGGGACACCAGGTTGGAGTGGTGATTGAGGTGCGCGGCCGAGGACACCATCCCAGTCAGCTCGGCGAGGAAGGCATTGCCCCCAGCACCGGTCAGCTCGTCCTTGGCCTTGAGCGCGTTGGCGACCGAGAGCAGGTCGATGGCGAGATTGCGCTCGCTGAGCTGAATGATCGTGGCGTAGATCAGCCGATGGCGCTTCTCGAAGAAGTCCTCGGCGCGCAGCTGCTCGGCCACGTCGGGGACCCTGTCGGCATCCATCAACAGCGCGCCAAGCACGCTGCGCTCGGCACGCAGGTCGTGGGGCGGAATGCGTCCGCCGCCACCCCCTCGTTCTGCGGGTTGCAGTTCCATCTCTTGCGGTTGGGGCGGCGTCGCGCCCCGCGACGGCACCTCGCCCCGCCAGAGGTTAGCAATCCCGGGGAGCGCGGGGAAGGTCTCCGGAAAGCCGCAGAGCTTGTCGCGCTGAGGTCGTTGCGCGGCAAGCTCCTCGGAGAGTTCAGGTGAATGGCCCGCTTGGAACCTTGACAGGCTACGGCAAAGGCGACCCCGTTGGGGCCGCCTACGCCTCCTGCGGAGGCGTGAGGTATTTTAGCGCGACACCGGACGGTGTCACCGCTCGGAG
>JAQBVH010000435.1 GCA_027623615.1 Planctomycetota bacterium
CGCCTTCACCACGGGCGCAGCGAGCCCTCGCGGCTCCCCTCTTCCCGTACCGAGGTCCGACATGCTCCACACCGCCATCTCCGCGCTCACCCTCGCGCTCGCCACCTCCGCGCCGACCGGGACGGTTCACACCGTCGAGAAGAACGGCAGCGGCGACTTCACCTCCGTCCAGGCCGCGGTCGACGCCGCCGCCGACGGGGACATCATCCTGGTGGGCGGCGGGTCCTACTCCGCCCCCAAGATCGTCAACCGCGAGCTCGCCCTCGTCGCGCGCGAGGACAACACCGTCGGGCTCTCCCACATCACCGAGATCCGAGACCTCGACCAGGGCAAGACGGTCCTCGTCTCGGGCTTCCATCACAACGGCATCACCACGAGCGCCCCCTTGCAGATCAGCGGCTGCAAGGGCCCCGTGCGCATCGACGCGGCCACCGCAAGCGGCGACGACCCCGGCTTCTGCACGGGCGGCAACGGGATCCGCGTGACGAACAGCAAGGACGTCGCGATCATGCGCAGCAGCGCCGAGGGCGGCCGCAGCGGCGCGGACTTTGGTTGCGATGCGCGCGGTGGTCACGGCATGACCGTCCGCAACTCGCAGGTCGCGGCCTGGCGCTCGTTCTTCGAGGGCGGGGTCGGGTCCGACGCGGTGCTGCCCGACTTTCCCTCCGATGGAGGTGCGGGCGTCATCCTCAAGAACGGGTCGACGTTCTACTCCCTCTACAACCTCTGCCAGGGCGGCTACGGCGGGACGGGCTTCGGCGGCACGGCCCTCTGCGGCACGGGCGGCCACGGGGTCTTCGCGCTCACCTCGGTCATGCACGACCAGGACTCGATCCTGATCGGTGGCGCTGGAGGAACCGGCGACGGCGGCGTGGTGTGTGACAGCGGCCTGCCCTACGCCGGCGACGGCCAGAACGACGTCAGCGGCCTGCCGCGCGGCCTCGAGGGTCCGCGCGTGGTCGTCGCCGGTGAGACGATGACCCTGCGCATCGGCGGTAACCCCGGTGAGAAGTCCTCCCTCGCGATCTCGCAGAAGACGCGCGTGCGCTTCGAGCCGAGCCTCGCCGGCGCGTGGCTGGTGGGACAGCTCGACCTGCCCCTCGTCCCGCTCGGCGAGGCGCAGGGCGGAGCGACCTTCGTCGACATCCTCGCTCCGCAGCTGCTGCCCGGCGAGGAGGGCCGCGTGATCTACCTGCAGCTCGTCAACCAGGACGCGCACGCCGGCACGATCATCGTCGGCAGCCCGATCAGCGTGCTGGTCCTGCAGCCGGGGATCTGAGTGGGGCCGCCCCGGGGTCCGTCCGCTCGGCCTCTGACAGGGAGACCCTGACGCCGAGCACCGAAAGCTTGCCGTCGAGGTCGATGCCGACGGCGCCCCGGAGCTCCCACGAATGGAGCAGGATAACCGGAGAACCGGTTGTCGCGCCAAGGCGCTGGGACTGGGAGCAAAGTGGCACCGAGGTGCCGCTGCCTGCGACCACCCATTGCCACGGGCGGTCACAACCCGCCACAAGGACGGGACTCACAATGGAGCGGGTGATGGGGCTCGAACCCACGACATTCAGCTTGGGAAGCTGACGCTCGCTCCGGTGCCATGTCCGCCAGAGTCCGCTCATGTCCGCCATTGTCCGTCAGTTTCCACCTGGGCGGAGGCGCTGGATGGACATGAGCGGACATCAGCGGACAGGAGACCTGGCACGAAGTGACAACGGGGCGGCCAGAAGCCCCCTGCGGCCCCTCGACCATGGCTCCGAGGTGGCGTGCAGGCCACGGCTGGCTGGCGCTGGCCGACCAGGCGACGATCGGACTCATGGTGGACTACTCCGAGATCATCTCCCTGAGCCCCGACACGCGCGGGGGAAAGCCCTGCATCCGTGGCCTGCGGATCACGGTCCAGGACGTGCTGGAGTACCTCGCGGGTGGAATGACCCCGGAGGAGATCGTGGCTGACTTCCCCGACCTGACGGTCGAGGACATCCGCGCCTGCCTTGCGTACGCAGCGGACCGTGAGCGCCGGATCTGGTCCCGACCTGCGTGAAGCTCCTCCTCGACCAGAACCTATCTCACCGGCTGGTCTCTCACGTGTCCGCACGCTACCCCGGAACCGCCCACGTGCGGGACCTCGAGATGGGAAGTGCGACCGACCAGGAAATCTGGCAGCTGGCAGCCAAGGAGGGCTTCACGATCCTCTCCAAGGACACGGACTTCATTCACAGAAGCCTCCTCTACGGCCACCCGCCGAGGATCATCTGGCTCGCGCTGGGGAATTGCACGACCAACAGGGGGGACTGTGGAGCTACGTCTCGCGAGCTTGGGCGCGGAAGGGATGGCAGCGCTGGATCGGGTGGGCACTTCGATCCCGACTGGAGCCCATCAAGCGCGTCGGTCGAATGGTCCGAGATCACCTGGGCGGGATCATCAACGCCATCGTCCTGCGCGCAACCAACGCAGGGGCTGAATCCATCAACGCCAGGATCCAGCGCGTCAAGCGCATGGCCTGCGGCTTCCGCAACCGCGAGCGCTTCAGGAACGTGATCTACTTCCACCTTGGTGGGCTCGATCTGTCACCTGCTACCCACACGAGATCCTGAAGCCCCGATGGCGCAGGGCTCTACAGCGATGAGGCCTCAATCAGATAACATTTGAACGAGAAACGCCTTCCGGTTTCTGCGAGCAAGCGCATGGGGCGGATTTCCAGCAATGGGAGTGGTGAATTCGTAACCCCGCAACCTTGCGAGCGCTGGAACGTTCAGCTCAATGGTAGGCTGGCGCAAGGAGCGGCTCCTCCTGTGCTCTCCGATCTTGGGTTAGCACGCAGGACCGTAACCCCCGGCCTGAAGGCAGACCGCTCCACCCATTCCGTCTAGATGCGACCCTCGGGCCGGTAGTCCGAGGACTCGCCCTTCGCGATCGAAAGGGTCCGCCACTCGTCGGGACCGACGAGCTGGCGGGCCAGCTGCACGATCTGGCCCACGTGGTAGGCGTAGTGGCCGAGCTGGCGCAGCACGGCCTCGACCACGGTGTGTTGCTTGCCTCGGATCGGCGCGCTGCGAGTGAGGTCTTCGGGTCCCAGGGGCTCGAGGGCCTGGAACAGGGTGCTCCAGCCCTCCTCCCAGCGGGCCAGCTGCTGCTCCCGTGTCCAGCCCTGCGCCAGGAACTCCTGGTCCCGCTGCCGGTCGTCCTTCTCGCCGTCGCTGGCCAGGTACTCGCTCCAGCGCGAGCGCAGGTTGCCGGCCACGTGCTGCACGAGGATCGCGACGCTGTTCGCGTCCTCGTCCGGAGCCCAGGCGAGCTGCTCGTCGCTGAGCTGTGCGATCGCCCCCTCCGCGAGCTGCTTGTGGCGGCGCAGGGTGCCGAGCGCGTCCTCGAGGAAGTTCTGACGGGCGTCCATGGTGCGAGGGTAGCCCATCGCCCCGTCCCCCTACGTACAGAGACCGATCGTCGTGGTGCGGAGGATCCCGAGGATGGACCTGGTCCAACTGGAGGAACCCCATGAACGAATCCGCCACCCTCATTCGCGCCCGTGACCTGATGCAGCGCGACCTCGTCACCCTCGCCGCTGGCACCTCGATCCGCGAGGCCGTCACGACCCTCGAGATGTGTCGCATCTCCGGCGCTCCCGTGGTCGACGCCGCCGGCCGCGCGATCGGGGTCCTCTCCGCCGCCGACATCGCCAGGGGCGACCACGTGCGCGGCGGCCGCATCGAGTCGGAGCGCTGGGAGTACTACCTGGCCAATCCGCTCGAGGAGGAGGTCGACGACCGTCTCTCTGGAGACGAGGACATCCTCGCCAAGCAGGACTACAGCGACGGAACGGCAGGAGAGCAGCGGGTCGAGGACTGGATGACCGCCCACGTGATCTCCGTCGACCCGGAAGCAGATCTGAGCCAGGTCTGTCGCGTGATGCGCGACGAGAACATCCATCGCGTCCTCGTGACCGACAAGAACGCGCTCGTCGGCATCATCTCGACCTTCGACGTGGTGCGGCACCTGGCGGCGCAATGAGGCGCGCCATCCTGCTCGCGGCGGGCCTGGCCGCGTTCTCGTGCCAGCGCCCGGCCCACGACGTGAGGGAGGGCGCCGGGCTCCACGCCCACGACCTGGAGACCCCGGCGCTCGCCCGCAACCTCGACCGAGCGCGCGGCCTCTACCGGGACCACTGCGCGCTGTGCCACGGTGACCGAGGCGAGGGCGATGGCCCGGCTGCGGCGCTGCTGCACCCGCCCGCGCGTGACTTCACCCTCGGCTTCTTTCGCCTGGCCACGACCGAGAAC
>JAQBVH010000436.1 GCA_027623615.1 Planctomycetota bacterium
GGCCGCGGCAGCCGTCGTCCTCGTCGGCGTGGGCCTGTGGCGCTGGAACCTGCCGGCGCCACAGGGCGACCAGGTGCCGGTCGCCGAGGTCAACCTCTCACGCCCGCTGCCCGTGCTCGAGGGGGGCGTCTGGCGCATCGGCGAGGAGGGACTGGTCGCCCGTCCGATCGGGGCTCCCCTCTGGGTCGACGGCCTGGCGCCGGCGGTCGTGAAGCTGCCCGGCGGCGCTTCCCTCGCCGTCCAACCGGGCAGCCGCTTCGCTGCCACGGAGAACGGAGTCCGTCTGGACTGGGGCGGCTTGGAGGCGACCAGCGGAGAGGCCGCGCTCGAGCTCGAGCTGGGCGACGCGCGCGTCCGCCTCGCTCCCCACAGCGTCCTCGCGTGTGACCTCGACGCCGATCACCGCGCCCCCACCCCGGATCAACTGCACCTGATCGAACCGGCCCACTTCGCCCTGGCCCAGGGCGTCGCACGCCTGCGCTTGCAGCTGCATCGCGGTGACGCGCAGCTCGGCAGCGAGGGCGCGTCGATCGCCCTCAGCTCGGGCGCCGCCGTCGACTTCGCCCTCGACGCCAGCGGCCCGCATCCGCTCGACCCAGGGTTGCGAGGCGGCATCCAGGGAATGCTGGCGGCGCTGTTCGAAGGCAAGCCTTACCCGGGTCCCTGGACCCCCTACCAGGACGAGGCCTTCGCTATCCTGCTCGAGCAGCTCGGCGACGAGCCCGCCGCGTGGGTGGACCTGGAGGCCGACTTCGCAGCCAAGCTCGCGGAGCCCATGGGCGCGGCCCAGCGGGGCCGCTTCCTCGACGTTCTGGTGACCAATCGCACGCGTGGCGCACGCCGGCTGGTCGAGGAGCAGTGGCGCCTGCACGAGCCAGCGTTCAGCGCAGATCACCTGGTCGCGATGGCCGAGCGCGGCCATCCCCAGTTCGTCGAGGAGCTCGAGGGAATCGTGGCGTTGACCGAGCCGGGCGAGCAGCCCCCGCCGGGCCTCGCGGACTGGATCGACCCGACCTTGCCCGCTGCCTACCTGGCACTGCGCGGGGACGCGCGCGGCGTGGAACATCTGCGCGCGCAGCACCTGGAGGCGCAGCACCTCCAGAACCAGCAGTGGGGAGGCGTGATCGCCGCCCTCGCCCTGCACGTGGCTGGCGTCGATCGACGGCCCTGGCGGCAGTGCACGGAGATGATCGACATGCTGGCCCGGGAGCAGCTCGCGCTCGGCAACGTGGGCGAGGCCGCGCTGCTGGCCCTCGCCTGGGAGGGGTACACGCTGATGCTCGCGGAGTCGCGGGCACCGGAGACGTTTGCCCTGGCGTTCCTCGAGGGGCGCCTGACCCGCCACGTGATGCTGCGCCAGCCTGCCGGCATGGACGCGAACGAGGTCGCAGCGCTGCTCGACGACCTGGCCGGCCGCTAGGCGACCCCGCTGGGGCCGCCTACGCCTCCTTCGGAGGCGTGAGTGTTGTTGGGCGCCACACCTGACGGTGTGGGCCAAGCGACCCCGCTGGGGCCGCCTACCCGGAGCCAGCACCTCTGGCGCACGCTCGGAACTTCGGACTCGCGCCAGACAGAGGGGTTTTTCTCGAGGTCGCTGCAACCCCTGGCGGCCGCTGGCGACTGGAGTCGTGGAGCCCAAGAGGGCGGCGCGCCGGCCAGCCGGAAAGGCCCGGGCTCCTTTCCCAACGACCCCAGCGGAGATCCTGGATTCCATGTCCCAGCCCCATGCCCAACGCGCCCTCCTGGGCGCCCTCCTCCTCGCCGGCCTCTCCTCCATGGCCACGGCGCAGGACGACGCCGCAGGCAAGCAGACCGCCCACAAGGCCGAGAAGGCCTGGAGCCTCGACGCCGCCGAAGCCAAGGCCCTGCTGACGGCGGCCCTCGACTCCTGCTGCGCGAACGCGACCTGCGGCGAGGAGGGCGGCTGCGCCGCCACCTCCTGCGAGGCCTGCGAGAGCGGCGAGTGTCGGCCGGAGAATCACGTCTCTCCGATGGAGAAGCTGGTCAGCGTCGTCAGCTACCAGCCCGACACGCTGATCGCGCTGATCCCCGCGGTCGAGGAGCAGTTCCTGGCCGACGCGACCAACGCGAACCAGCGCATGTTCCTCGTCGAGCTGCTCGCCGCGAGCGAGGCCGACGCGACCGTGGCCTGCGGGGAGAAGCTCTACAAGGCCCAGCCCGCCGCCTTCGGCGACGATCACGTGTTGGCGTTCGCGACCAAGGGGTCGCAGACCTTCAGCGCCGACCTCGAGCAGCTGGCCAGTTCAGGCAGCGTCCTGGCCTGCGCCTACTACGCCACCGAGGGCAAGCAGAAGGCCTCGGAGAAGCTGCACAAGCTGGCCGTACGCAACCTGGCCAGGGCGGCCAAGAGCAAGCAGGTCGACGCCTCCAACGCTCGCGACCAGTTCATCGCCGCCAAGGCCCTGGCCGAGCTCGGCGACAAGGAGCACCTGCCCGTGGTTCGCGCCCGCGTGCACCAGGCCGTCCTGGCCGCCCTCGACTCGGGCCAGCTGGATGCGGCCCGTGAGATGACGCTCCAGGCGGAGTTCTTCGCCAGGGGCGGCAAGTATGGCAATCCTCGGGGCCTCGGCTCCCTGGGCAGCCAGGTCCGCTGGCACGTGGCCGGTCGCTCGCTGGAGGTTGCGAGCGCTGACGCCGTGTTCGAGCTGATCGAGGCGATCACGCCCATGTAGTCCGTGTCCCGCCGACGGCTCCCGGTGATCTGGGAGGACTACTGGGAGCCGTCACCCCCTTCGCCGCCGCGCCCCGCCGGCCCCTGCGACGAACGTCATCCCAGCCGGCGGAGGAAGGCCCCATCATGTTCATCCCGACCCTGCTCCTGAGCGCCACGACGCTCGCCTACGCGCCGCCCGCCATGAGCGCGCCCCCGGCCGCCATCGCCCCGGTCTCCAGCATCGATCACGCGGACGAGATCCGCGCCGCTGGCAAGGACGTCGCCAAGCTGCTCGCCCTTGCCGAGGCCTACGAGACCAAGGACGACGTCGATGCCGCGCGCGCCGCCTACGCCCGTGTGCTCGAGCTCGACGAGGGCAACGCCGCCGCGCGGCGGGGCCTCGGACACAAGCTCGACGACGGGCAGTGGTTCGAGACCTATGCGGCCCTGTCCGCCCACCGCCGCGAGGTCGCCAAGCGCATGCTCGCAGAGCACGGCAAGGTGCGCTTCGGGGACGAGTGGGTCCTGCTCGAGGTCGTGCCCTACCGGCGCATGGGCTTCGTCGAACTCGACGGCGCATGGCTGCACCCCGCCGAGGTCGAGGCCCGCGCGACTGCGGCCGAGCGGACCGGTGCTGGCTGGCAGCAGCAGGACGGTGTCTGGGTCCACCCGGACGAGTTCGACAAGTGGCGCGCTGGCCTGTGGAAGGTCGGCGAGGAGTGGGTCGACAAGGACGTCGCGAACACCTACCACGCCGACCTCGACCAGATGTGGGAGATCGAGAGCGAGAGCAAGCGCTTCGTCGCCCTGACCACCTGTGAGCGGGACACCGCCGCGTGGATCCCGTGGTGGGCGGACAAGACCTACCCTGACCTGGTGCGCATCTTCGGCATCAAGCCGGAGGGCCAGCTGCGGCTGGTCTGCGTCAGAGACATCCCGCAGTACAACGCCTTCTCCGGCGGCGACCCGGCCACCGGCCGCAACCCTGGCGAGGGCAACGGCTGGTCCTCGGTGCACTACGCGTTCCTGGCCGACGCCCTGTTCGACAACACGGCCACCCCGGCGCGTTGGCTGGGCTCGGGCGCCTGCTACTACGACGCGACCGATCCCGCCCTCGCGCCCTATGGACAGCACGCGGTGCGCCACGCCGCCGGCCAGTCCTACGTCGAGGCGATCGACCCGAGCTGGGACTTCCTCAGCCAGGTGGTCTCCGGCAACACGGCCTTCCAGTCCCCCGCCTTCTGGGCCGAGAAGCGCATCCCGCTCTGGTTGCGCTACGGGGCCTGCAGCTACGTGGAGCGCTACTTCGAGGATGACTCCGCCGACATCCAGAACCCCTGGTGGGCGCGCGACTGGGCCTTCCAGAACCTGGCCGCGCTGTCCGACTTCGAGACGCTGTTCGCCTTCGCCATCGACGCCAACGAACCTGCCAGTTCCGGCGCCCTGATCCATCAGGCCGGCCTGCTGGTCTCGTTCATGCTCGATGGCAAGTGCAAGCCGGTCACCGACGCGCACCAGGCCTTCAAGTCTGCCCTGCGCTCCGGCGAGGGCCTGGAGGACGCGATCGAGGACCTCGAGACGGCCCTGCGCCGCAACGAG
>JAQBVH010000437.1 GCA_027623615.1 Planctomycetota bacterium
CCCTCCCTCACTCGCGCAGCGCGGCGCGCTACTCCTGGCTGCCCGCCGGCTCCGGCTCGGACGTCTCGACCCCGCTGACCGGACCCGTCGCGCTCGGCTCGGGCAGGCCGAGCAGGCGTACGGACTCCTCGAGCAGGAACTCCCAGTCGATGAAGGGCTCGTAGGAGATGTCGAGCCAGCGCATGCGGCCGGCGCCGTCGATCAGATAGGTGCCGTGCAGGGGCGCGCCCTCGAAGTCGTCGTAGGCGCGGTAGTCCTTGAAGTAGCCCAGCCCCTCGTCCGACAGGATCTTGAAGGGGTAGGCCTCTTCGATGTCCCGGTCGGACTGGGACTCGGTCAGCTCGGCGACCGTGTCCGTACCGATGGCGACGATCTCGATGCCCTCGTCGAGAAACTTCTGGTACTCGGGCGCGAAGGCCTGCAGCTGCTCGATGCAGTGCACGCAGCCGAAGCCGAGGAAGTAGATCACGATCACCGGCCTGCCGCGGTAGTCGGCGAGGGACACCTCGTTCCCGAACGCGTCCGGGCACGTCCAGACCGGGGCCTGCGCCGGCGTCCAGCGGATGGGGCCGAGGGTCCGGGCGCTGCCAGGGCTGGATGTCGTCGGCGTAGGCGAAGGCGGGTCGCCAGTCGGCGGGCAGCTCGCGAGCCGCGGCGAGGGGCGCGAGGCGTTGCAGCACCGGAAGGTCGAGGTCGGCGAGGCTGCTGTGCTCGCGCAGCGCGTCGAAGACCTCGAGGGCCTCTTGCTCTTCTCCCGTCGCGTACAGGACGTGGGCCAGGACCGCGTTCGGGTAGATCTGGCCGGTCTTGTCCTTGGCGGCCTCACGAGCCAGCTCGACCGCTTGCTGCTCGTCCTCGGCCTCGAGGCAGAGCAGCGCCAGGTGCGAGCGGTTGAAGCCACGCTTCTTCAGGTTCGCGAGGTTGTCCTTCAGGTCCTCGCCGGCGACGACCTTCTGCAACGCTTCGAGGGCTTCGACCTTCTCGCGCATGCTGGCGAGCTTGCGCTGGTGCTCCTCGAGGACCTTGGTCATGGCCTCGTTGAGGTCCTTGCTGCTCTTGTCCTCGCCCAGTCCCTTCTCCTCGGCCGCCTCGAGGGCCGCGACGCGATCCTGCTTGGCCTCGGCGAGGGACTCCTGCAGGAGGGCCAACGCTGCATCGAAGCCGCCCTCGTCACCGCGGTAGGCGTGGGCCTTGGCCAGGAGGTAGGCGCGCTCCGCCTTGTCCCCGGCCTCGTCCGACGGCTCGAGGTACATCGTCTGCGAGAGCGCGACCAGCTCGTCCCACAGCTCGTACATCTCGAGCACTTCGAGCAGGCGCTGGCGCCCGTAGTTGGCGCTGCCGCGCTTGCCGAGCGTGTTGTACTTGGGGTGCCGGGGCAGCTCGACCATGTTCTTGGCCAGCGAGATCGCCTCGCGCGCCCGACCGTGGGCGCGCAGCGAGCGGGTGCACCACTCGTTGTTGTGGGCGAAGTTGTGGATCTGGTCCGGCAGGACCCAGTCGCGGATCATCGCCGCGTGGTCCACCCGCGCCGAGGCCTCTTGCTGCCAGGCGGCGTCGCTGTAGCGACCGAGGCGGTCGAAGATGTGGCCGCCCATGTGCCACATGTGCGCGACCGAGGGCATGGCCGGCCCGGAGGCGAGCGCCGCGTCGACGACCCGCTCCGCGGTCTCCTTCGAGTCCCACAGGTGGATGCGGTAGTGGTGCACCGGGTGCCCGGGCGCCTTCTCGAGCACCTGCTGGATCAAGGCCTCGTTGGCTTGCCGACTGGCGGTCGCGACCCCGAAGCGGTTGTTGAGCCACAGGCGGTTGATGAGCAGCGCCTTGGCTTCGAGGTCGTCGGGGTAGTCCCAGATGATCTCCTCGTAGGCGCTGGTCAGGCGCTGGGCGCGGGTCTTGCGCCGCTTGTCGCGCGCCTCCTTCTCCTTGGTCTGCTTCTCCTCGTCCAGCTCCGGGTCGAGGCGCTTGGGGGTCTCCGGACCCTCGACCTCGTGGAACTTCGCGAGGGCGTCGATGAACATGCGCTCGCGCTCGTCCGCGAGGCCGCGCTTCAGCCAGGCCACGCGCGCGAAGCCCGCCGCGCGGTCCTCGTGGTCCACGTTGGCCATGGCCATGCCCCAGTACGCCATCGGGCAGTCGGGGTCGAGGAAGGCGACCTGCCGGAAGGTGCGCTCCGCTTCGAGGAACCAGAAGCCGTGCAGGAAGGCGACGCCCTGGTTGAAGAACTGCTGGACCTCGTCGTTGGCGGCCGTGATCGGGAACTGGACACAGTCCGGGACCTCGATCTTGTACGCCGCCTGACGCGGGCCCTCGTTGAAGACCTCACCGTGCTCGGAGTGGCCCTCGGCCAGGTCATGGCCGTCGTCGGTCGCGAAGCCCAGACAGGGGCTGAGGACGAGGAGGGGGAGGAGGTTGCGGCGCATGGTCAGTCTCGATCCTCTTGCTTCCAGAACGCGATGCCGCCGGCTTGCAGGCCGATCTCGGCGGTAGCGACCAGCTCGTGGCTCTCCAGGTCGAACACGTCGACCGTGCCCGCTTCGCCGCCGATGCCCTCGCTCGACACGAAAGCGTAACGTCCGTCGGGGGAGATCACGACACCGTGGGTGATGCGGCGGCTGGTCTTCAGCCGGGCAACCTCCTCGGCCTGCTTGATGTCCCAGATCCCGATCGCCTGGGCGCCCTTGTAGGTCACCACGAGCAGCTCCCCGTTCGGGGAAACCTCGCAGTTGTAGGGGGCTTTTCCGGTCGGGAAGCGGCGGGTGATCTTCCACTGCTCGAGGTCGACCTCGACCACCTGGTGGGCTCCATTCAGGCAGAGGTAGGCGAACTTGCCCTTCGGGTCGGGCTGCACCCAGGTCGGCTTGGAGGTCGCCACGTGGTGGCCGTCCGCGCTGCGCCGGCCAGCGCCACCCGTGCCGTCGTCGAGGCGCAGGGTGCGGGTCACCGCGAAGCCCTGCGCGTCGAGCTCGTACAGCTCGTCCGACATCATCGAGCACGAGTAGTGCTTGGTGCCGTCGGGCGAGAGGCGCGAGCCGTGGGGCATCGCGCCGGTGGTGGTGCGCGCGATCTCGACCATCTCCTCGATGTCGACGACCGACACGCTGCTCGGGGTCATGTCCCCGTGCAGGTCGAAGTTGACCGCGTAGAGCAGACCCGTGTCGGCGGAGATCGACATCGTCGCCGGGAAGAGGCCCAGCTCGCACTGGGCCACGAGCTCGTTGTCGCCGGTCGTGTACTTGTAGAGGGAGCCGTAGGGCATCCCGTGGGCCATGGTCAGGTACCAGTAGTCACCGGTCGGGTCGATGCTCAGGCCGTGCGGGCCCTCGATCTCGGTCGGGAAGCGCCCGACCGAGATGCGCTGCTGGGCACGCGCCGTCTCACCGTCGAAGTGGACGAGGTAGACCTCGTCCGAGGACTCAGCAGCGACATACAGACGGTAGTCCCGGGGCGGGGTCTCGTCGATAGTCGCCCCGGCGGAGGCCAGGAGGAGCACCGCGAGCATCAGTCGTCCTCCCGCACGAGCTCGACGCACCACAGACCGGTGTTCCAGTCGCTGAAGAAGATCTTGCCCTTGTAGGGCTGCGGGCCCCAGACCATCGGCGCGTTCGGGATGAACCCCTCCTTGTCGGTGGGCAGGAACCAGGCGATCTCGCGGCCCTGACGGTACAGGTCACCCATCAGCTCCCCCGACACGTCGATCACGCGCAAGCCGCCGTTGTAGAAGGCGGCGTAGCAGATGTCGCCCTCGACCCAAAGGTTGTGGGTGCCGGCCTCGGGGACCTGGTAGCGCGCGACCTCGGCCGGGCTGTCCAGGTTCGTGAAGTCGATGAAGTGCAACCAGCCGCGCGGGTAGGTCGGCTTGTCGGCGATGTGCAGGCCGTTGGGGAAGGCCTCGTCGCCTGCGACCACGTAGAAGGTGCCCGTCTCCTCGTTGCGGTAGGGGAACGCCGCGTGGTTCCAACCGCTGGGGTAGGCGTAGCTCGACACGAACTGCGGGTTCGAGGGGCTGCCGTCGCGAATGCCGTTGCCGACGTCGACGATGTGCACGCCGTCCGACCAGTTCGAGGAGAAGGCCAGTCCGCCGGCGACCCAGACGTCGTGGATCGAGTGGCCAGGGCTCTCGAGCTCGTACTGGCTGAGCTTCTTGGGCTCCTCCGGGTTCTGGATGTCGATGATGTCGTAGCGGCGGCCGGCCGAGAGGGCGTAGACCTCCTTCTCGTCGATGAAGATGTTGTGCACGCCGCCGGTCAGGGCCTCGGTGTACTTCTCGAGCAC
>JAQBVH010000438.1 GCA_027623615.1 Planctomycetota bacterium
CGGAGGGGCCCGACATCGAGGAGAAGGTCTTCCCCGCCAGCGACCCGCCCCAGAACTTCGCCAGGGAGTGGGGTGACGTGTACGAGGCCGAGGGGGTCGACCTGTTCCTCGATGCCACCGTGATGCGCCTCGAGGCAGCCGGCGGCCAGGCCCAGGCAGCGCACGCGCGCACGCGCAGCGGCCGCGAGCAGCGCATCGAGGCGCGGGCCTTCGTCCTCTGCTGCGGCGGGATCGAGAAAGCGCGCCTCCTGCTCCTGTCCGAGCTCGGCAACGAGCACGACCAGGTCGGTCGGCGCCTGATGAACCACCCCAAGAACTACCTCGGGTCGGTCCACCTCGCGCGCCCGATCGAGGACCTGCCCTACTACTTCGGCTGCCTGCGCAAGGGCTTCGCCGGTTACTGCGGGCTGCGCCTGCGCACGGACCTGCAGGGGGAGCGCGGGCTGCTCAACAGCTACGTGCGCCTCGAGCCGATCTTCCCCTGGACGGACAGCCCCGGCGTCGAGGCCCTGGTCACCTTCGTCAAGCGCAGCGCCGCGTTCCTCACCTTCTGGAAGCGGCGCCAGAAGGACGAGGTGATCGCGCTGCGCGACTATTCGGAGACGGGCGACGACTCGGACCTGCAGAACGCGCGCCGCGGCTGCTTCGGCTGGATCGCCCTCGGCTTCGTCGTCCTGCGTCACCTGCCCAAGGTCAGCCAGTACCTCTTCTTCCGCCTCTCCAAGCGCAGGCCCAGGATCAAGGTCGCGCGCGTGCGCAACTTCATGGAGATGGCGCCCGACCCGGACAACCGGGTCACGCTCTCCGACGAGGTCGACGTCGACGGCAAGCGCTTGCCGCTCGTCGCTCACCGCTGCGGGGAGCAGGATCGCCGCTCGATGGTCGCCGTGCACGCGGCCCTGTCCGCAGAGATCGAGGGCGCGGGCCTCGGCCGCCTCGAGAGCACCCTGCGCGACGACACCACGCCCTGGCCCATCGACCAGGACGCCTCCCACCACATGGGCACGACGCGCATGGGCAGCGACCCTGCTAGCAGCGTGGTCGATCCGGACGGTCAGGTTCACGGCGTGCGCGGCCTCTATGCCGCCGGCGCCTCGGTCTTCCCGACGAGCGGCTGCGTCAACCCGACCTACACGATCGTCGCCCTCTCGATCCGCCTCGCGCAGCACCTGCGCCGGACCCTGACCCCATGAGCAAGTCCGTCCTGATCGTCGGTTATGGCAAGCGCGTGCGCGAAGCGGCGCTGCCTGCCCTGCGCGCCGCCGAGGGCTTGACCCTCGGCGCGATCGCCGGTCGCTCGACCCGCGAGCAGGACGGGGAGTCGATCCAGGACCTGGGCGCGCTCGGCGACCTGTCGCGCTTCGACCTGATCTACCTCGCGGTCGGCAAGGACGCGGTGCCGAAGGTGCTCGACCAGCTCCAGACCCAGGGCGGCCGTGGGTGTGAGCTCCTGATCGAGACCCCGGTCGTGCGCTTCAAGCACTACCGCCACGCCCGGAAGCTCGCGGGCTTCCGCCGCGTCTCGGTCGCGGAGGACTGCGCCGACCTGCCCTGGTTCGAGCTCGTCGGGCGGGCTGCGGGCCAGATCGGCACCGTGCAGAAGTTGATCTTCGAGCGCTCGGCCTACGCCTACCACGGTCTGGCCACGGCCAAGGCCCTGCTCGACGACCGGATCGTGAGGTCGGGCAAGCGCAGGTCGGCCGGCGCCGGGGCCCACGTGCGCCAGCTCGTGATGGCGGGAGATCCGCGAGCCGCGGGACTACGCCGTCGGTGCGGTCACGATCCAGGGCAGGGATGGTGTGCTGACCACCCATGACACAGGCGGCGCGCTCCGGATCGAGGCGATCCTCACAGGCGACGCGGTCGCCGGGTTCCGCGCTGGTCCGCACGAGATCCAGCTCACCGAAGCGGAGCGCTCGCTGACCGCCGGCGACCCCGAGGGCGCCAGCGTGATCGCGCGCCAGGAGGCGATGAAGCGCGTCGGCTTCCTGCGCATCTGGAACCGCCTCGGTCGCGGTGAGCCCGGGTACGCCGTCGACGAGGGCCTGGACGACATGGTCGTCGACTATCACCTCGAGAAGTTCGGCTGGTACCGGCACAACCCGTTCACGAGCCACCGGTCAGGACTGGGGCGCGCGCTGCTACGCGCCGCGACGCGCTTCGGCGGCTGACCGACTGGTCTGACCGACGGGCCGGACCTGCTGGCCGCCCGCGTACCCCACCCCGATGGCGTCCTCGTGGGTCGCCGCAGAAAACAAGCTCCTTGAGGCCGCAGTCGAACAGGAGTGGCCCGTGGGCGGGCACCTCGATGTGCCACACCAGGCTTGCCGGCTCGGGCGCGAAGCGCGCGCTGCCCCGATCATTCGTCACGCCGAACGGGCGAACACGGAGGCGCTGCGAGGTCCGGGCGTTTCTCGGTCTGGGACTCCCCGCGCACGAGGATCCCGTCCCCCGACAGTGAGGCCACCAGGCTGGCGGGCAGGCCCTCGGCGGGGTGGTTCACCTCGTGGCGTCGCTCGAACATGCCGTCGGCGATCGTCGTCAGGGTTGCATCGTCGCGCGGCGTGAAGCCACCTCCACATGCGACGAGGGAGACCACGGGGAGCAGGCAGGGGAGGCGCGTCATCTGCCGTCCGGTCAGGGAGAGGTTAGTCCCTCGCACCCGACCTCGATCGTCACGTTCCGGCTCGGAGCTTGCCCTACAATCGAACCCCACTCTCCCGTTCTCACTCTGCTCACCGCCGATGCTCCGCTTCATCCCCTCCCTGCTCCTGCTCGCATCCGCCTCCCTGGCCGGCGACCTGTTCGTCGACGCCAACCTCAACACCGGCCTGAACGACGGTTCCTCGTGGGACAACGCGTTCCAGGGCGAGCGCGGCCTCAAGGACGCGAGCAACGCCGCCATCTCCGGCGACCGGATCTTCGTCGCCCAGGGAACCTACAAGCCCGCGATCGGGTCGAACCGCAACATCTCGATCGACCTCGTGGACGGCGTCGAGATCTACGGCGGCTGCCTGGGAGGTGAGTCCTCCCCCGCCGAGCGTCCCCCGTTCGGCATGGCGCCCACGATCCTCGACGGCGACCTCGGCGACAACGATGACATGGGCATGTTCGGGGACAACAGCTACCACTGCCTCCGCAGCGGCAGCGCGGGACCGACGGCCATCGTCGACGGCCTCGTGATCCGGGCCGGCAACTCCAACGGTTCGGGCACCAACGACACGGGCGGCGGGATCCTGTGCCTCGACGGCGCGCCGACGATCCGCAACTGCCACTTCCTCGATCACCGCTCCACCTTCGGTGGCGCGGCCGGCTACATCAACGGCGCGGGTCCGACCTTCACCGAGTGCATCTTCGAGAACGGGGACGGCGGCTCCTTCGGTGGCGCCTTCGACATCGCCACCGGCCAGTCGACGATCGTGTTCGACCGCTGCCTGTTCAAGAACAACATCGCCGACCGGGCAGGCGCCCTCGAGGTCTTCGCCACGACCGGCACGGTGGTCACGAACTGCGTGTTCGTCGACAACGAGTCCCGCGGCAGTGGCGGCGGCGGTGGCATGTGGGTCGGCTCCGGCGGGACGACCACGGTCACGAACTGCTCCTTCGTCGCCAACCGCTCGACCGTCCAGAGCCAGGGCGGCCTGCGCAACCAGGGCGCGACGGCGATCGTCGCCAACTGCATCTTCTGGGACAACGAGGGTCCTGGCGGCGCCCAGGGCTCGGCCAACCAGATTGGTGGAGCCGGCACCACGGTCAGCTACTCGATCGTCGAGGGCGGCTTCACCGGCGCTGGCAACCTGGCTGGAGACCCGCTGTTCGTCGACCTCGCCAGCCGTGACCTGCGCCTCGGCGCCGGCTCCCCCGCCATCGACGCAGCCGACAACACGCAGATCGCCCCCGTGCCGTTCGACCAGGCCCACGCGCCGCGCTACGTCAACGACCCGAACACGGCGGACACCGGCGTGGGTACGGCGCCGATCGTCGACATGGGCGCGTACGAGGCCTCGATCGGCATCAGCGACCGCTACTGCCACGCCGCCGACAACTCGACCGGCGGCCCCTCCCTGCTCGTGGCGACCGGCAGCCTGGCCGTGTCCGACAACGACGTGAACCTGGTCGTGTCGAGCCTGCCCTTGAACGAGTTCGGGTACTTCCTCATGTCCGCGACACGGGCCCAGATCCCGGCCGCCAGCGGCGTCCTGTGCCTCGGCGGACCCCAGTACCGCTTCAACACGGACGTGCTGAACAGCGG
>JAQBVH010000439.1 GCA_027623615.1 Planctomycetota bacterium
CGCAGCAGGCCAAGCGCTTCGTGCTGATGGGCGGGGACTGCGCCGAGATGGTGCGCGATTGTCAGTCGGAGAAGATCGCGGCCAAGCTGAAGATCCTGCTGCAGATGTCGATGGTGCTCGTGCATGGCTTGCACCGGCCCATCGTGCGGCTCGGGCGCTTCGCGGGGCAGTACGCCAAGCCGCGCTCGCAAGCGACCGAGAGCCGCGACGGGGTCGAGCTGCCGAGCTACTTCGGGGACCTGGTCAACCGCTTCCCCTTCGACGCGGCCTCGCGCAAGCCCGACCCGCAGCACCTGGTCACCGGCTACCACCACGCCGCGCTGACGCTCAACTTCGTGCGCGCCCTGGTCGAGGGCGGCTTCGCCGACCTGCACCACCCCGAGCAGTGGGACATGTCCTTCGCGAGCAACGCGGCCCTGAAACCGGAGCAGCGCGCGGAGTACGAGCGCATGTCCCAGAACCTCTCGGACGGCCTGAAGCTGATGGAGGCGCTGGGCGAAGCGCGCATCGAGGAGCTGAGCCGGGTCGAGTTCTACACCAGCCACGAGGGGCTGAACCTGCACTACGAGACGGCGTTGACCCGCCAGGTCCCGCGCCGTGAAGGCTGGTACGACCTCACGACCCACCTGCCCTGGATCGGCGAGCGCACGCGCGCGCTCGACGGCGCGCACGTCGAGTTCTTCCGCGGCATCGCGAACCCGATCGGCGTCAAGCTCGGTCCGACGACCAAGCCCTCGGACGCGCGCGAGCTGGCGGAGGTGCTCGACCCCCATGGCGAGCCCGGTCGCCTGACGTTCATCACGCGCTTCGGCGCCGACAAGGTCAGCGAGGGCCTGCCGCCTCTGGTCGAGGCGCTCGAGGACCGCCCGGTGCTCTGGGTCTGCGACCCGATGCACGGCAACACGCGCTCGACCGGCAGCGGCGTGAAGACGCGCAGCTACGACGCGATCCTGAAGGAGCTCGAGGGCACGATCGACGTGCACGCCAGCCTCGGCACCTGGCTCGGCGGCGTCCACTTCGAGCTGACCGGCGAGGACGTCACCGAGTGCGTCGGCGGCTCCGGCGGCCCGACCGAGGACCAGCTCCACGAGAACTACGTCAGCGCGTGCGACCCGCGCCTCAACTACCAGCAGAGCCTGGAGCTGGCCTTCGTGCTGGCGCGGCGACTGCGGGGTTAGAGCCAGCGCCCGCGGCCCTGCCGCTCCTTCACGAGGCCCGCCTCGCAGCAGGTCCACTCCGCGAACGGGAAGCCGTTGCGCTGCTCGCTGAGCACGATCACCAGGGTCGATTCGCGCAGCCCGTGAGCAACCAGCGCATGCCGGCATTCTAGGATGCAGTCGGAATGCGCATGCTTCTGATGCCCCTGCTGATGCTCTCGAGCGCCCTCGCCGGTGTGGCGCAGGCCCAGGAGTCTCGCATCCAAGGTCGCGTCATCGACGCGGAGGGCGGTCCCCGGGTTGGGGCTCGGGTGCAGCTCAACTGGGGGCACGTTCGACTCAAGGAGCTGACCGACGCGGAGGGGCGCTTCGAGCTCCTGGCCCAAGGCGATCCGGACATCGACTTCGCCTCGTTCCATGTCGAACGGCCACCCGACGCACCGATCACTCTCTTGCTGGACACCGAGAAGATCCTGAGGGACGAGGTGCGGGACCTCGGCGATCTGGTCCTCGGACCACCGGGCTCGCTGGTCGTGCGCGTGGTCGATCGAGCCGGCACGATCCAGCCCTCCGCGGACGTGGTCCTCTTCCTCCTCGAGGGGGATGCGCCAGCGGTATGGCGCAAGCTCGAGATCGACCCCACCACGGGAGAGGCTCGGCTGACCGGGTTGGCTGCTGGTTCCTACCAGCTCGAGAGCGACCGTGTGTTCGACGGGGTCCCGATCACCGCGCACGCTTCGGTCGAGATCCCCGCGGGCGCCGAACAGTTCGCCGAGCTGCGCTACGAATCCGTCCTGAGCCCCGCTTCCCCGATCCTGGTCGAGAGTGGGGGCTTCGAGGTCCCGCTCAGCGTGGACACGTACCAGCTGCGCGACGCGACTGGTGGACGGTCACCCCGATCCTGGGTCCACCGGCATCCGTTGGACGAGCGAGGTCCCAAGGCCGTTCGCGTACCCCCCGGGGATCACTGGCTCGACCTGCTGCATCCACACTTCCGGTTGGAGCGACCCGTGCGCATCGACCGCGGGCGTCCCGTGCTACTCGAGCTGGCGCCTCGCTCCGGCGTGCAGCTCGACCTCTCCGTTCCGGATCTCGAGGCTGCTGGTGCGCTCACCGTCGTGGCTCATGGTCCAGCCGAACCCGGCCCGGTCGTCGTCCGCGACGCGCTGAGCGTGGACTTGACCGACGTGCAGAACCTGGCCATTCCCCCCGGCGAATGGTTGCTGGAGGTCGAGGTGTCCCCGTGGCCCGCCCGTTGGGTCCTGGTGACCCTCGAGGCCGATCGCTTGCACGAGGTGCGCTTGCAGTTGGGTGAGGCCTCGCCCGCCGCGATTCCCCTCATCTCGGGTCCGGGTAGAGCCGATCCGGCAACGGCAACCATCTCCCTGGAACGCGGACCGGATTGGTTCCGCAGTCCGAAGATGGAGTGGCCCGAGGTCGAGGCGGGGCACCTCGAGCTGCCCGGCCTGTTCCCCGAGCCCTACCAGCTTCGCTTCCAGTGGGGACCGTGGGCGTGGATCGACTACGACTTCCACGGATCAGTGCCGCCCGCAGTCCTGACCATGCCGAGGTTCGGCGACGTTCGTGGCGAGGTGCTGGTCAGCCGCGGGCTCGCCTTCGATCGGCTCTCGATCAGACTCGACGCGATCAACGCTTCGGCTCCGGTCCTGGAGGACGGGACCTTCGTCATTCCCGGCCTGCTCGCGGGTCGGGTGGCCTACCGCCTGCTCCTCGATCACAGCATTGTGCTGCTCGAGGGCCACTTCGACCTCCACGGCGGCACGCTCACTCCCGTACTCGACGTGCGCGAGGCGACCCAGGGACCGATGGCGATCGATCTGAGTCTGGATGGTGAGCCGATGGCGGGCACCATCCTCTATCTCTACTCTGGTCGCGGAGGGAACCGGGCGTGCACAGCAGACGAGACGGGCCGCGTCCTGCTGAACAATCTCGTGCCCGACTCGTACGACGTCTCGGTCGAGCTGAAGGACGGGGACTGGAGCTGGTGGACGCGCACGCGCATCCAGATCATCGAGGGGTCCAACCTGACGCTTCCGCTCGGCTTCACCACGGTGGAGCGCACGGTCGAGTTTCGCAGTGCAGACGGCAGGCCGGTCGCGGACGCAACGGTGGGCTACCAGCACGGGCCGAGCATTCACGACATCGTCTACTTCCGAACGGACAGCGACGGGCGCACGACGGCGCGCATCCCTGAAATCGAACTACGCTTCTTCCGCTCGCGGCCGAACGTGGGGCCCTCGATCAAGGTCAACTGGACCGCAGGAGAAGGAGCCCTCGTGGTGACCTTCCCCGAGAGGTGATCCTTGCTCGCCCTCGCGCTCTGCCTCGCTCTGGCCCCCGGGCAGGAACCCTAGGTCCGACTGATCGGCCGGGTCGTGGAGACCAGCGAGCTACCGATCTCCGCGCAGGAGGTCAGGGTGGAATTCCAGGGAGGCGCGAAGGTCGGGGTGACGGACGAGGAAGGACGGTTCGAGCTCGAGTTCGCCCGCTTCGAGGGACCGTCGCTCGCGACCCTCGAGTTCACGCGACCAGGCGACGCGCCCGTTCGACGGCGGATCTTCCTCCACGAGGCGACGCAGTACGACTTCGGAGACCTCGTCCTCGGCCCGCCGGGTTCGCTGATCGTGCGCGTCGTCGACAAGGCCGGGCGCGTTCAGGAGAAGGCGCAGGTGTACCTGGAGCTGGGGCGGCGACCCCACTTCAACACGAGCCAACAGAATGGAGTCAAGCCGGACCCACGGACGGGTGAGGTCCGCTTCGACGATCTGGCGGCTGGCTCCTACACGTTGGCGGCGGCGATCGACCTCGGCAGCGAGAGCCTGGGTACCCAAGAGGGGCTCGAGGTCGCGGCGGGGGTCGAGACCGTGCACCTGTTGGCCTTCGACGAGGTGCTCAGCCCCGTCTCGGAGATCGCTCTGAGTGCCGGTGGCTTCGACGTGGACCTGCAGCCAGGCCACTGGCGCGTGCTGGACGAGGACGGCCGCAGCGTCCACTTCTCCCTGAGGAAACCAGGGCGCAGGGGTGATCCGATCGGGGTGCGCCTGCCGGAGGGATCGCTCGTCTTCGAGCTCGA
>JAQBVH010000440.1 GCA_027623615.1 Planctomycetota bacterium
TCAGGCGCGGGAAGGCGCTGGCCGCGCCGAGCTCCACCGCTTCTGCGGCGTAGACGCCACGCACGAACGCGCCGGCGAAGGTGCGCGCGGCGGAGGTCCCGAGGCGCTCGTCCATCAAGGCCGCGAAGGTCGGCTCGTTGCGACCCTCGGGCATGCGCGCGCGTCGGCGCAGGGGCTCGAGGGCGACGAGCAGCTTCGAGGTCGCCGGCAGGAGCGCCGTGGTCAACAGGGACAGCGGCCCCGTGGGCAGCGCGCGCAGGCGGCCACGGAAGTAAAGAAAGCGCGTCTTGGCGGCCGCCCGTGAGACGAGCAGGTCGTCAGCGATCCCGAGCTCACCGCACAGGGTGCGGAAGGTGGCCGCGCTGGCGGGGATCGTGTTCGGGCCCTCCTCGAAGTGGAACCCGGCGTGCTCCCTGGAGCCCAGGACTCCGCCGGCTCGCGGGGCGGCGTCGAGCACCCGCACGCGGACGCCCCTGCGCACCAGGGACTGCGCGCACGCCAGGCCTGTCGCGCCGGCCCCGAGCACCAGGACGTCGGACTTCACAGCGTCTTCGAGAAGGTGCCTTCGCCCGCCTCGCCGCGCTGCTGGCGCTCGGCGTAGTAGCGGTCGAAGGGCAGCGCGGCGTTGCGCATGAACAGCTGACCGAGCTCGGTCAGACGCAGGCTGTCGCTGTCCAGCTCGACCAGCCCGTCCGCGCGCATGGGCTCGAGGGCCGCGAGCTCGCCGGCGAAGTGCTGGTCGAAGTCGATCCCGTGGGCAGCGGCGAGCGTCGGCTTGTGCACGCGACCGTTGCACATCAGGGACATGATCAGGTCCCGGCGCAGGCGGTCCTCGGCTGTCAGCTGATGGCCGCGCTTGACTGCGTGGCCGTCGGCCTCGACGCACGCCAGGTACTCGCGCTCGGCAGGGTTGTTCTGCACGAAGGCGCCATCGACCTCGCCGATCGAGGACACACCGAGGGAGACCATCTCGGTGCCGCGCAGGGTCGTGTAGCCCATGAAGTTGCGGTTGAGGGAGCCCTCGCCATGGGCGACCGCCAGCTCGTCCTCGGGCACGGCGAAGTGGTCGAGCCCGATGTAGGCGTAGCCCGCGTCGTCGAAGGCCTCGATCGCGTCGAGGAAGATCGCCAGCTTCTCGTCCGAGTCGGGCATGGCGTCCACGTCGAGCGCGGTCATGTGCTTCTTCAGCCACGGCACGTGGGCGTAGTGGAAGAGCGCCACCCGCTCGGGCCGCTTGTCGAGCACCTTCTGCACGGTCGCGGCGAAGCCCGCGCGGGTCTGGTGGGGCAGGCCGTACATCAGGTCGACGTTGACCGAGAGCATGCCCGCGCCGCGCGCGGCGTCGAAGACCGCGTCGGTCAGGGGCTCGGGTTGGACGCGCTTGACCGCCTTCTGGACCACGGGGTCGAAGTCCTGAACGCCCATCGAGATGCGGTTCCAGCCGAGCCTCGCGAGCAGCTCGATCTGCTCGGGGCTCGTGACCCGCGGGTCGACCTCGATCGAACGCTCGGCGCCGTCCGCGAAGGCGAACGTGTCCTCGAACCAGCCCTGGACCCGTTCGATCTGGGCGAGGCTGAGGGAGGTCGGCGTGCCGCCGCCCCAGTGGTACTGCTGCACCTTGCGGCGACCGATGCCGCTGCCGCGCACGGTGCGCAGCTCCTGCTCGAGGGCGGCGAGGTAGGTCTCGACGCGCTCTGCCTTGCGCGTGATGACCACGTTGCAGCCGCAGAAGAGGCACATCTCGGCGCAGAAGGGCACGTGCAGATAGACCGACAGTCCGGCGTCGCCCGCAGCCGCGCGGGCCAGCCGCTCGGGGTACTCGGTCGGGTCGACGTCGTCTCTCCAGTCCACCGCCGTCGGGTACGAGGTGTACCGCGGGGCGGAGGTCCGGTAGCGCTCGAGGAGCGCCGGGTCCACGGCGTGCGCGCTCAAGTCAGCACGGTCTCCCAGAGAGCGGCGACGCTCTCCAGCGGCGTCTTGGGCAGGATGCCGCTGCCCAGGTTGAAGATGTAGCCGCGCTGGTCCGCGAAGGCGTCGAGCACGCCGCGCGCCTTCTCGCGCACCACGTCGGGCGGCGCGAAGAGGGTGCAGGGATCGAGGTTGCCCTGCAGCGCCACCCGATCGCCGATGCGCGCGATCGCCTCCGCGGGCGGTACGCGCCAGTCGATCGAGACCACGTCGGCGCCGGAGTCGGCCAGGGCCTCGAGCAGGTGGTGGCAGCCGTTGAGGTAGGCGATCACGGGGACGCCGTTCTCCTTGGCCGCGCTGACCAGGCGCGTCAGCGAGGGCAGGATGCGCGCGCGGTAGGTGACCTCGTCCAGGGCGCCGCCCCAGGAGTCGAAGATCTGCAAGGCGTCGGCGCCGGCGCGCACCTGGTGGGCCAGGTAGGGGATCGACACGTCCACCACGCGCTCGAGCAGCCGGTCGAAGAGCTCGGGGCTCCCGAGCATCAGCGCCTTGGTGTTCTCGAAGTTGCGCGAGCTGCGTCCCTCGATCAGGTAGCTGGCGACCGTGAAGGGCGCGCCGCAGAAGCCGAGGATCGCGCGCTCGTCGCCGAGCTCGCCGCGCACGCGTTCGATCGCCGCGCCCAGGAAAGCCGTGGCCACGTCCGGATCGAAGTCGGACAGGCGGTTGATCGCGGCGGCGTCGCGCACGGGCGGGTCGAGCAGGGGACCGACGCCTTCCTCGAAGCGCACCTCGATGCCCATGGCCGCCGGCGGCACGAGGATGTCGCAGAAGATGACCGCCGCGTCCATGCCGTAGCGACGGATGGGCTGGAGGGTCACCTCGGCCGCCGTGGCCGGGTCGTGCACCATGTCGAGAAAGCCGCCCTTGTCCAGGCGCGTCGCGCGGTACTCGGGCAGGTAGCGGCCTGCCTGACGCATCATCCAGGCGGGCGGGCGATCGACCGGCTCGCGTCGACACGCGGCCAGAAAACGTTCACGAGGGGTCATCGACATGGCTGGGGGCCCGGTGAGGGCGAAGGATTCTAGGCGCCGCGCACTCGATGTGCAGGCCCCCGGGCATGCATGTGTCACCGACTCCCCGCCCGTGACGTCCAACGCAGTTCGAATCCCGGATTCCCCCTCCCTGCTCCCTGTCCCCTGGAGCGACAGGTCACACTCTGCCCCTGGAGATCCACCCATGCTGACCCTCTCACTCACCCTCGTTCTCGCCCTCCCCGCTACCCTCGAGCACGACTGGCCGCAGGTCACGGGCCCGAATGGAGACCGGATGGTGGCGACGGGGATCAACCCGTCGAACCTGACGGCGGAGGCCGCCTGGCGCGTGCCGACCAACCTGGGTTTCAGCTCCTTCGCCATCGCGGATGGGCGCGCGTTGACCATGGTCGTCCGGGACGTGGAGGGTGTGCAGCGCGAGTGCTGTGTCGCCCTCGATGTCGCTAGCGGGCGTGAGCTGTGGGCGCAGCCCTTCGGCCCCGCCGCGTACGACGGCGGCGGCGGCGCGGGAGCGTCGGACAACAAGGGGGGCGACGGACCGCGCACGACTCCGGTGATCGTCGGAGACAGGGTCTACGTCTACGACGCCCACCTGGTGCTGCACAGCCTCGATGCGAAGAGCGGCAAACCGGGCTGGCAGGTCGACGTGTTGAACGATCACGAAGGCCGCCAGATCAAGTGGCAGAACGCGAGCGCGCCGGTCGTCGCCCAGGGCATCGTCCTGGTCGCTGGCGGCGGCGAGGGCCAGACGATGCTCGGCGTCGACGCGCGCACGGGCGCGGTGAAGTGGGCGCACGGGGACGACAAGATCACCCACGCGACGCCCACGCCCTGCACGCTCCACGGTCGCGAGCAGGTCATCTTCTACCTGATGCAGGGCCTGACCTCGGTCGACCCCAAGACCGGCGAGGTGCTCTGGTCGCTGCCCTACGACTTCCGCACCTCGAGCGCGGCCTCGCCGGTCGTTCACGGGGACATCGTCTACGTCTCCGCCGGCTACGGCGTCGGCGCGGGCGCCTGGCGCATCAACAAGACGGACGCCGGTTTCGAGACCGAGTTCCTCTGGCGCCAGCGCAACAAGCTGCAGAACCACTGGTCGACGCCCTTCTGCAAGGACGGTCACCTCTACGGCATGTTCAGCTTCAAGAAGTACGGCGAGGGCCCGCTGATGTGCGTGGAGCTCGCGACCGGCGAGACCAGGTGGTCCGCGGACGGCTTCGGCCCGGGCAACGCGATCCTGGTCGGCGACCACGTGATCGCCCTCTCGGACACGGGTGAGGTGGT
>JAQBVH010000441.1 GCA_027623615.1 Planctomycetota bacterium
GGCCGAGCCTAGCCGGCGAACACCACCAGATCGACCGTCTCCTCGCCGCGCTCGATCTTCAGCCGCATGGGGACGCTACCCATCAGGGCGGCGCGCACCAGAGCGTGGGTCACGGGTTCCCCGTCGACCTCGAGCAGCACGTCGCCCACCTTCAGCCCGGCCGCCTCTGCCGGCGAGCCCGCGACGACCATGGAGACGAACATCACGTCCCCGCGCAGCCCGAGGCCAGCGCCGAGCCTGCGCGCAGCAGGGGCGGCCGCAGCCTGCTTCTGCGCCGGCACGATGCGCAGCCGCTGCGAGCGCTGGTCGATGCTGACGGTGAGGTTCTTGAGGATCTGATACCCGATCAGGGCGTTGGGCAGGATCTCGTTGTAGAGGACCTCGGGATCGACGAACTCGTTCCCGGCGACCGTGATCGTCGCGTCGAGCTGAACGCTGAGCAGCTCGAACTCGCTGTTCACCGTGCGCGCCTTGCCGAGCACCTTGGGTTCGGTCTTGTGGGGGAGGTCCGCGACGACGCTCGCGGGCAGGGCGAACCCCGTCGGCGACCCGGAGTCGACGTGGCAGGTCAGGGTCTTGCCGGCGATGTCGATCTCGAACTCGGGCAGGGGCGTGGCCTCGTAGCCGATGATGCCCTGGCCCTGCTCGGGCAGCTTCGCGTCGCTGACCTCGAGGTGCAGCGCGCCGTAGTCGACGGTGAGCAAGTGCTGGTGGAACAGGGGCAACCCGAGCACGCCGCGGATCGTGTCCCCTTGCAGGCTGCTGCGGTCGAAGGCGATCGCGGGCAGCGCGTCGAACTGGATCCCTCCGAGCTGGAGCGACTCGATGTGCACGCGCTCGGCGGGGATGCGCGCGTTCGCGGTGTGGTCTCCGATCTCGGTCGGACCGAGCACGGGCAGCCCGAGCTCCTTCGCGAACCCCGTGTGCAGCACGCACACGCTGGCGCCGGTGTCGAAGTAGAACTTGAAGGGCCCCTCGCCGTTGAGCATGGCCTCGACCACCGGGATGGGCCGCCGATCACCGAGGACGAAGGGCACGCGCACGGCCGTCTCGCCGGTCTTCAGATCGAGCGTGACCGTCCCCGGCAAGACATCAGGCTCGGGGGGCGCCTCGTCATCCTGTCGCGAACAGATGGGCAGGCTGAGGACGAGTGCGAGTGCTGCAGTGTTCATCGGTGCTCCGGGGTGCGGGTCTGGTCTATTAGTACCATTCGTACTATTCTGGGCTGCCCCGCGACGGAGCCCTTTCCCCGCCCCCGTCCCCCCTTCCCCAAATGAGGACCGACCCTTGGAGCTGACCGAGCTCGAGCACGTGGCCCTGGCGGTGATCTGGCGCGACGGTCCGTGCACGCCCTACCACGTGCGTAAGCAGTTCCTCGATTCGCCGACCCCCCGCTGGAGCGGGAGCGCGGGCGCGCTGTACCCCCTGATGCGGCGCATCGAGGAGCAGGGCCTGGTCACCTCCCAGGCGGCCGGCGACGACGGCCGCGGCACCCGGCACTACAAGGTCACGCCCGCCGGGCGGGGAGCCCTCGTGCGCTGGCTGCGCCCGCCCCTCGACGCCACCGCCATCGGTCCCATCGAGGATCCGATCCGCACGCGCCTCCTGTTCGTGGGTGCGCTGTCGCCGGCCGCGCGCCGCAAGTTCCTCGATGGGGTCACCCGTCAGCTCGCAGAGCACGTCGCCGAGCTCCAGGGCATCGAGGAGGCCATGCGCGTCACGCAAGACCCGCTGCTCCTCCTCGCGGCGCGTGGCAGCCACCAGGTCGCCCGCGCCCGCCAGCGCTGGTTCCGGGACGTGTGCGCGACCCTGGGTCAACCCAGCGCGGCGAGCTGACCCTCTCTCAATAGCTGTCGGAGGCCGCCGCGATCTCGTCGGCGTACGCTGGCGGCAGGCCCAGCCCGCGCACGAGCGCCGCGAGCTTGACGGCGTAGTCGTGGTCGCGGCTCGCGCACAGCATGTCCGCGGGCAGGTTGTAGACGGCGGCCGTCCGCGTCTGACCGCCATCCAGCAACTCCACCTCGACCGACTCAGCCCGATAGTCCCGCACGTCGGGCGGGGAGTACAAGGCCTCGGCCTCTGCCTGCGGCAGCTCGATGAGCATTCCGTAGCACCGGGCGCCAGCAGCACGCACGAGGGTCGCTCGCGCGCCGAGGTGAATCCGGTACCCGGGCAATGCCGCCGCGCCCACGAGCAGCGGATGCAGGCCCCGGTCGCGGAGCATGCCCTCGTCCATGAACAGGCCGTAGAAGAAGATCGGAGCCGGTGTGGGAGTGCTCATCGTCTCAGCCTGGCTCGCCATCCAGCGACATGTTCGCGTGGACGTAGATGAAGCGCCAGTGCATCGAGAGCGCGACGAGCACCGCGACGTGCCAAAGCTCGTGGGGGCCGATGACGCCGGGGATGAGCACGGGCCACTCGAGCCCCATGAGCACGGCGCCGACGGAGTAGACGACCCCTCCGCCGATCAGGAGCCCCATCTCCTTGGTCCCGTACCGCTTCCAGACCAGCACCCCAGCCATCCCCGCGATCCACCCGAGCAGCAGGTAGACCCCGATCCCCAGCCCGGCCGGGAGCTGCCCGTAGAACACGGAGAAGAGGGTGATCCCCGTCGCCGCGATCAACCAGATGAGGACGAGCACGCCCCAGCGCGCCCAGCCTCGAAAGAAGAAGCCCTGGATCGGCGTGTGCGTGCCGGCGATGAGGACGAAGATCGCCGCGTGATCGAGCCGCCCGAGCACCGCCCTGGCCGTGCTGCCCTCGCGCAGCATGTGGTACACGCCGCTCATCGACAGCAGCAAGACACCGCCGAAGGCGAACACCCCGAGGAACACGCTGCGCCGCAAGTCCCCGCGCCCGCGCCGCCACAACACGACCCAGAGGCAGGTGAACACCCCTGCGCCGAGCAGGTGAGTCAACGCGCTGAAGGGCTCGTAGAACCCGGGGATGGGGTAGGTCTGCATGGGAGCTGGGAAGAGTCTAGCGACCTTCCCTGACCTTCCCACGCTGGGTGGCCGAGGTCGCGCTCTCCGGCCCTCCAGGCGTGGAACGCGCGCTCAGAGGTTCGCGAAGAACCGGCCTTTCAGCGTCTCCGGCAGGGTGAGCGCGGCGGCCAGCTTGATCGCCACGGCGACCTTCTCGAAGGACTCGACGCCGGTGCGCTGGACCTCGACGGTCTTCGACTGGTCGAGCGCGATGTTCACGCGGATGATGCGCCGGGCGAACTCGTGCCCTTCCTCGGGCGGGTACTCGTCGTCGAGCTGGAAGAAGGTCGTGCTCTCGATCAGGTCGAGCAGGCGCAGGACGACCTCACGCTCCAGCTGTCCGCGCCGGCCCTGGCCGACCCCGTCCTCGTAGTTCTCGGTCTTGAACAGGTGCACCTCTCCATTGCCCTTGATCGTCAGCTCCTGGCGGCCGGCGCCCGACTTGGGGGACACGAAGGCGAAGAAGATCTCCACCTGGGAGAGGTCGGCGTTCTCCAGGAGGCCGAAGGGCATGTAGGTCTGCGGATCCATGGTCGGGTTCTGGGGTGCAGGGGGGCGGCCGGAGCAGGCGGCGATCAGGAGCGCGAGGGTTGCCAGGTGGTGACGACTCGCTCCGGTCGAGCGCGCGCCGCGTCATTCCGCTGTCAGCCCGCCGATCACGATCGAGATGCGGTCCAGCTCCTGCTCCTCGGGGTCCTGCAGGATGAGCAGGGCGCGCCCGTCACCCAGGCCCTGGAGCTCGGAGATGTAGGCGCCCTCGACCGTCGTGACCAGGCGCGGCGAGCCGAAGCGTCCCGTCGCCTCGTCCTCGAGGGGCACCGCGTAGATGCTGCGCCGGTCCACGGCGATCATCAGGAACTCGTTGCGACCCAGCTCGGGGTCGCGCGACCAGACGAAGTCCCAGGGCACCTCGCCGTCCAGGGTCGGGACGCGCACCCTCGGCCCCAGGGTGGCGCGGTCCAGGAAGCGCTGGATGCTCAAGGCCGCCCGATCCAACTCCTCGTGCACGAGGGCCAACCAGCCGCCGTCCATGGAGAACTTGGGCCAGCAGCTGTCGTCCGCCACGCGGACCAGCGGCTGGAGGTTCTCGACGCCGACGTCCTCGATGGACAGGGTCGAGAACTGGATGCCCTCCGCGTCGGCCAGGCCGACGACCAGCACGGCCCCGTCCGGGCTCACCGCGACCGGACTGTGCCCCTCGGAACCCGCCTCGATCGCGAGCAGCGGCGAGCGCGTGCCGCGAGCGGGTCCTC
>JAQBVH010000442.1 GCA_027623615.1 Planctomycetota bacterium
CCAGTCACCGGTCTCGCCGCCGCCGCCGCCGTAGCCTATCTCGGCGAGGCCCTCTGCGACCCCCTCGGTGAAGTCGTCACCGATCGGGAACTCGCTGAGCACCCAAGGGTCCCGCGCGGCGAGCTCACCCATCAACCGCAAGAAGACCTCCGGGTGGGCGTCGACCTGATTGTGCTGCTCGCTCGGATCCTGCATCAGGTTGAAGAGCTCGCTGCGGTCCCACATGTGGGGGCGGAAGATCAGCTTCCACTCGCCGTCGCAGATCGTGTACAGGAAGGCCGCGTCGGGACGGATGCGGACCATGCTCGCGTTCGCGTCGTAGCCGTTGACCTGGTCGGCGTAGGCCAGCGCGGGCTCCATCGAGGCCCCCTCGAGCAGCGGCCGCAGGCTCCTGCCCGAGCCCCAGTCGAAGACGTCAGCGTGGCCGGCCAGGTCGAGCAGGGTCGGCACGATGTCCGCCGTGCGGACCATGTCAGGCACCGTCTTGCCCTTCGGGACGCCGAGCCCCGTCAGAAGCAACGGCACGTGCAGCTGCGCCTGGTAGGTCATGCGGTGCTTGCTCCAACCATGGTGGCGCATGCCATCAGCGAGACCCTCGCCGTGGTCCGCGGTGACACACATCAAGCTGTTGTCCCACAGGCCACGCTCTTCGAGGCCTGCGACGACGACGCCGAGCTGGCTGTCCATGAACTGAATCTCCGCGGCATACACCTGGGCGTACACCGAGCTGGATGCCTTGAAGACCTCGTCGGGGTTGCGCAGGTCGAGGTGCTGGGTGTACTCCTCCGGGGGCAAGACCCACGGATCATGCGGATCCCAGAGGTGCAGCCAGAGGAAGAAGGGCTTCTCGTCTTCCTTGGCCTGGTCGAGAAAGTCCAGGACCAGGTGCGCCGTGTGGTCCGAGCGGCGCTGCAGGTCGTCGCCCTTCCAAATGGTCTTGCCCTGGCTCTCGTCGATGATCATCTCGCCGGCCATGTCCTGGAAGACGTCGTAGTCCTTCTGGAAGCCGAAGTAGCTCGACACCGGGAACGCGCTTTGGATCGCGGCGGTCGTGTAGCCCCTCTCGCGCAGCGCCGAGGCGATCGTTCGTTGCTCCTCGGGCAGCTTGAAGCCGCTGCCGGCCGAGAGCACGCGCAGCTTGTGCTCGTACGGGAACGCCCCGGTCAGGATCGTCGCGTGCGAGACCGGCGTCACGCCGGAGGCCGAGAGGGCGGCGTCGAAGCGCGTGCCCTCATCCGCGATGCGCTGGAGGGTCGGCGTCCCCAGGCGCGCCTCCGAGTAGCAGGACAGGTAATCCGGCCGCGTCGTGTCGAGGGTCACCAGGATCACGTTCGGGGGCCCGCTCGGGCCGTCGGCGCTACCACCACCGCCGCCACAGGCAGCCAGGAGTGCGAGGGGGATGAGGGTCGTGGGGCGCATGGGCTGGGATGCTAGCAGGGTGCCCCTGGTGGGGGGCACCCTGGTGTCGGATCGGGGCGCCCGCAGATACGCGGCGCCGGGGCGACGGTTGGCGTGAACCCTACGGCTGGGTGCGCACGGTGACGAGCACGATCCAGTCCTGGTTGGCGTCGCTCGGCGGCGGCGCAAAGCCCTGGACCTTGCCGCTCTTCAGGATACGGCGACTGCCCTCGAACTCCCCCGTGCGCGGGTTGAACCAGCGCTGCTCGAAGGTCCCGCCGAGCGGGAGGCTGGTCAGGTCGAGCTTGCCGCTCGAGCTGGCCTTGGGCAGGTAGACCGCATAGACCTCGCCCGGCTTGGCCAGGCACTCTGCGCCGCCTTGCCACTCGTGCTCCTCGAGCACGAGCTCGTCGGCGGGCTCCATCTCCCAGAAGGGCAGGTTCTTCTCCATGAACTCGCGGGCGATGAGCATGTGACTCCACATGGCCTGCCGCGTACGGAAGTCCTCGAGCTTCACGTCGCCGCCGAGGGGCAGGTCGTGATAGCCGGCGTACCACTCGATCTGGCCGCCCGAGAAGTAGACGTCGTACAGCACGGCCTTGCGCATGTAGTCGGCGTTGTCGCCCGAGAGTCCGGTGTCCCAAGCGCCGTTCTCGTCCATGTCGAGGACCCACTTGCGACCCGCGTTCGCCGACTGCTCGCGCCACTGTTCGACGTGGCCGCCGGCGGACTGGGGCGTGTACTGGATCGAGGTGCAGTCGAACAGGTCGCTGCCCACGAGGTGCACGTAGTCCTGGAAGTTGTCCGGGTGGGTGTGGACCGCGATCGGGTGATCGTAGGGGTCCATCGCGCGCAGGTAGGTGGCGAACTCCTCGAGCTGGCTGATCGAGTAGTCGTTCTCCTCGGAGAGGTTCCACTTCAGGGCCAACGCGTGACCGAAGCGTGCCACCAGCTCGCGGAAGAACAGCTTGCGCTCCGGGCCGAGCTCTCCACTGTCCAGCCAGGCCTGGTTGCCGGGCTCGGTCTCGGCAAGCACGAAGTGCAGCAGGACGCCGCAGCGGGTGGCGTGGTCGAAGACCTGGCCCCACTGGTGCAAGCGACTGATGTCGTAGTGGCGCCGGTCGTGGTTACTCGGGGAGTAGCCCACGAAGGGCGTCGTCTCCTGGCCGTCGCCACCCATGTTCATGGGCAGGAAGTACAGGGAGTTGATGCCCTGGTGGCCGAGATAGTTCAGCGCGCCGATGATCCCGCGCGAGTCGACACCGGTGCTCGACGAGACGAAGAGCGGATCGCCGGGGCGGAAGTCGCTGATGTGCGGCGCGTACTCGTGCACGATGCCCACGCCGCCGTTGTCGGTCACGTCGTCGAAGCCTGCGTAGCCGAGGAAGTTCTCGGGGCTGTTCGTGCCGCCCTTGAGGAAGTACCCGCCATCGCGGAACTTGAAGTAGTGCTCACCGGTGTACTCGAGTCGGCCCTCGGAGAGGAATCCCTCCGCCTCGGGATGGCGCGCGAGCACGGCGATCTGTCCGGTCGCGGTGTCGAAGTGGGTCGGCGTGCCCGCGAGCGGTGACAGCTTGATCGCCACTTGCTCGCCAATGCGGAACGAGGCGCGGTAGGTCCAGAGGCCGCCGCGATCCGGCGCGAAGCGGTTGATCCACTTGTTGCCCTCGCCATTGCCCTCGCCGTCACCGCCGTAGAAGCCCGGTACGTTGAAGGTCTCGCCGTCCGGCGAGGTCCAGGTGACGTCCAACCGGTAGTCGAGGAACGGGTTCGGGTTCGAGGCGTTCTCGTGGGTCTGGGGACCATCGAAGACCAGCTCGATCGGGTGCCAGGCGACCGGTTCGCCGCGCACGAGGGCGCCGCCCTCGTCCACGCCGAGCGCCAGCGTCACGCTGCGCTCGAGCCCCTCGGGATCGGTGACCGTCAGGCGCACGGGCTGGACGAATCCATCCCGGGTCAGGCGCACCTTGGCGACCGGCGAGGTGTCGTTCGTGCCCTTGACGTACTTGGCGCCGCGGACCTCCCACTTGTAGGTCAGGCTCTCACCTTCAGGGTCGAAGGACGCACGACCATCGAGGCTGACGATCGTCTGCATGTTGTCGTCCGCGGGGATGCTCGGAGGAGAGAGCACGCCCCGTGCGACGGGCGGGAGGTTCTCGACCTGCTTCTCGGACTCGGGGGCGCTGGCCTTGGTCCCGTCCGGGTGCCCGGGCGTGAACAGGTGGAAGCGGTCCATCCGGAAGTCGTAGGAGCGACCGGAGAACTCGAGGCGGTGCTGTCCCGCCGTGAGGTCGTACGACGCCGGCGGCTTGTCGTCCTCGGCGTGCTCGTGGTTCGAGGCCCAGGTCCAGTTGTCCTTGACGGCGCTGAAGCACTTGATCCACGTACCGCCGTCCATACGCACCCAGACGTCGTTCGCCTCGGTGCTGTCCGGGTGGTCGTGGTGGTTGCGGATGCGGAAGTCGTAGGTCCCGTTCTCCTCGACGAGGAAGTCGACGCCGAAGGGGTCGTGCCCGGGCTGCTGGAAGTAGTCCGGGCCGGTCCAACGCAGGTACCCGTCCCCCGTATGGCTCGACAGCTCGTCCTCGAGTGCCCAGTCGCCCGCGGCGTCCAGGGACTCGAATTCGACGACCAGGAGGCCGTCTTCCATGAGATAGACGCTGTCCTGGGCGCTGGCGAGGGGGGCGGCGAGGCCCAAGGCCCCGGCGCCCAAGACCCCGATACCCCGGCGGATTCGATTGATCATCACGACCTGCTTGCTTCTGACGGGCGCTGCCGGCACCCGGAGAGAGATTCCTCTTGTCGACCCGCCGAGGTGGCGGGGCGATCCGGGGCTT
>JAQBVH010000443.1 GCA_027623615.1 Planctomycetota bacterium
GGCCCTCGAGTTCGGCGCCCGCGAGCGCGTCACGGACACCGCCCTGCCCGACGTGGCGGAGCTGCCCGCGGTCCTGCCAGGTCTGTTCGCCGGCGCCGCAGCGCGCGCGATCGAGGCCGGCTTCGACGGGGTCGAGCTGCACTTCGCACACGCGTACACCATGGCCTCGTTCCTCTCGCGCACCAACACGCGCGAGGACGGCTACGGAGGGGACCTCGACGGCCGCGCGCGCCTGCCCCTCGAGGTGATCGCGGCGGTGCGCGCTCGCATCGGCGCGCGCGCCCTCGGCTGCCGCTTCCTGGGTGACGAGGTGATCGCCGGGGGCAGCCGCATCGCAGACGCGGTCCACTTCGGCGTGGCCTTCGCGCGCGCGGGTCTCGACTTCCTCTCGATCTCCAAGGGCGGCAAGTTCGACGACGCCAAGCAGCCCCGGGTCGGCGAGGCCGCCTATCCCTACACGGGCGAGAGCGGTCACGAGTGCATGCCGACAGTGCGCATCGACGAGCCCGGACCCTTCGGTCGCAACCTGCCCCTCAGCCGCGAGATCCGGGCCGCCGTGCGCGCGGCCGGGTTCGAGACGCCGGTGGTCGGCGCGGGCGGGATCGGCACCTTCGCGCTGGCCGAACAGGCGCTCCGGGACGGCGACTGCGACCTGGTCGGCGCGGCGCGCCAGTCCCTCGCGGACCCGGACTGGTGGCGCAAGCTGCGCCTCGGACACGGCCATGCGGTCCGCCGCTGCGTCTACACGAACTACTGCGAGGGCCTCGACCAGCGCCACAAGCAGGTCACCTGCCAGCTCTGGGACCGGGACTTCGACGTCCCGGACGGGGACGGCGCCCTCGCGGTCAGCGGGGACGGCAAGCGGCGCCTCCTGGCCCCGCCCTGGGTCCGCGACCATTGATTCAGCGCTGCTCGTCGGCCGCGGGCTGGTGCACGGTGATGGTCCGGTCCCCGTCGGCGGTCAGGTGGAAGACGGCGTCGTCATCGACGAAGACCTCCTGGAACCACTTGCCATCGAGAAAGGCGCCATAGTCGCCGTCCTTCAGAACCGGGATACGGTAAGGCCTGCCCACGAAGTGATAGGGGTACGACGCCCGCCGCCCGTCCTGCCGCAGTCTGCCGAGGTTTACCAGCAGCGCCCCGTCGTACTGGGCGCCATCCCGACGCCTGACATCGAACTCGACGGAGCCGGCCCGCAGGTCGCGCAGGTCGAGCGTGACTCCCGGGCGCCCCAGGTCGAGGTCGATGCCCGTCACGCCGGGGTCTCCGGGGGCCAGGTCGAAGAAGGTGTTGTCCCAGGACTGTAGGTGCACCTCGTACGCCCCGAGGGGCACGTCGTCGATCGTCGCGACGCCGGCCGCGTCGAAGCCCTTCAGGAAGTAGCCGTAAATCCTCCCGGCGCCCACGTCATGCATCCGCAGACGGACCCCGCCCGAGAGGAGCTTGGAGGGTTCGAGGCGCTCGGCTACCGTCAGGTCAAAGTGCACCTCGAGCCTGGCGAACCCGCCCACGCTCTGGACAAGCGTCACGACCTCCTCGTGGAAACCGCCGAGGAGGTGAGGAAGCCGGAGCTCCCTTCGAATCGGCGCATAGCCCGGCACGTCGGCCGTTAGAACCAACGGAGGAAGATGATCGAGGAATACCCCCGCCTCGGCTCCCATGATCAAGAAGTGGTCGAGCGGGTTCTCGGCCGCCGTCCACGCCGGATCCACACCGACGAACGGGAGGGCCGGGTGGCCTGGATGGACGCGGAGCACGCCCTGCGGATAACGAATGCCGGTTCCGTTCACCGGCTGAAGACTGTCAGACACGGACACCTCACTCTCCTCCGTGCGGTACCGGATCATCGCGCCGTAGACTGGGCGGACCGTCAGCTCCACGGTTTCCTCGGTGGTGGCGGGCAGGGAGTTCGGCCCGAACATCAGGGAACCCGGGAGACCCGCCGTGAGTTGAACCTCCATTCCCTGTGTCGCCGGCAGGGAGAAGACCCCCTCCTCGTCGCACCTCGCGATCGCAACGGAGTCGTCGACTCCGGCCATTCCGTCCCAGACGGCCGACTGCGCGGGCCACTCCTGCGCCCAGGCAAGCACGAACGCGTTCGACGCCCCGGAGCCGTCGATGTGAACGACGCGGCCCTCGATCGTGGAGGCACGTTCGAGGACGATGCGGACCTCCGTCTGCGAGGCCTCGACCATGACGGTCCTCGGCAGGTGACCCTGCGCGGTCGCGGTCAGCCGCCCATCGATGGGGTGTGGCGTCGAGACCCGCCCTTCATCGTCGACGCAACGCGGTGCTCGGCCCGCATCGGGGTCGACCACGAGCGCACCCTGGATCGGATCCCCAAGGGTGCTGGTCACCTGGACCGTCAGGCCACCGACCTCGACCCTCTCCTCGACCTGGGTCCGGAGTTCCTGTGAGAACCTGTGCGGTCTGGGCGCCTGCTCAACGAACCGACCCTTCGGGACCACCTGGCTGCCCCTGAGGCTAGGCGACCAATAGAGTGCGCCTGCCACTCCAAGGACGAAGATTACTGCAAGGGGCAGCTTTGTTCCACGGATCGTCACCTACTCCACCTCGCAGTTGGCCTGCTGACGCGGCGGACGGTTGACCGGCGTCGGGATGGGGATCTCCTGGCACACCCCCGGTTGGCAGGAGCTGTTGGGAGGATCGCAATCTCCTGCCAGCACGTAACCCGTGCCCCCTCCCGCCGTCTCCAGGTAGAACATCATGCAGCAGAGCGTCGCCGCTCCGTCGGCGCAGGTGCAGGTAGTCCAAGTGTCCCCGCCGATGACCTGGGTAAACTTGTCGCAGGTAGCTGCTTGGCCTGGGCACGGGCTGTTGTAGTCACAGGTCATCGTGTAGCCGCTCGTCGGGTCGCCCAGGATGATGGTGTTGCAGGCAGCTTCGGTCCCGTCCAGCCGCGATGCCGCGCTAAGGAAGACCGGGCAGACACATAACAGAGCGAGGGTTTTTGTGAGGCCCATTGAAAGGAGGGTTGAGGGTCTAGTGAGAGTAGCCGGGGTCGGCCTTCACTCTGAGAAACGGGAGACGGGAGAGCCAGCCCCAATTCTCCGTCTATTTCGTCTATTCGTCTTTTGCCAATAACAATAAGGGGGTGGGCCTTTGCCGTCCAATTAGGCATCCAGTCAGCCATAAAGTTCGGACCGACATCAGCGACGATGCGCGGAGAGCAAAACTTGGACTGCAATCAGGACCAGGACCTCGCGATCCCCGGAGGCCAGGCCGGTCGAGGCGGGCAGTTCATGATTCCATGCGGGTCCGCGGACCTTAGAGGCCCACTTGGCCTTGAGGAAACCGGCCCCAGCGTCAAAGCTTGGGGGATGTCTCCCTATCGGGTCGCCCTCTCCTCCCTCCTCCTCGCCGCCCCCTCCTTCGCTCAGACACCAACCGAGGAAGCGCCCCCGTCGCAGGCCCCCGAGGTCCTGCAGCGTGTGGTCTGCGTCGGCGCCAGCGCCTCGGCTGGGTTCGGCTGGAACATCGAGCTCAAGACACGGGCCAAGCTCGGCCTGATGCTCGATCAGATGATCGAGGGTGAGCGCGCCCCGACCCTCGACCTCGGCAACGCGATGCTCTTCCAGGCGCCGCTGCGCATGGCGACCGACCAGATCGAGCAAGCGCTCGAGGCGCAGCCGACCCTGGTCGTCGGGCTCGACTTCCTGTTCTGGTTCGCCTACACGCCCAACTTCAGCCGCGAGTCGAACCGCGCTGCGCGCATGGATCGGCTGAACCAGGGCATCGCGCTCCTCGATCGCCTACCGGGCCCGCTGATGGTCGGCGACCTGCCCGACATGCGCGCCGCGCTGAAGGGCGTGGGCCCCTTCGGCGTCCCGCTGCTGCAGCCGCACATGGTCCCGACCGAGCAGGAGCTGGCCGAGCTCAACCAACGCCTCCGCGACTGGGCGGCGGAGCGTGGCGACACGATCCTGATCCCGATGGCCGAGTTCGCGCACAGGAGCCTCGAGGGCGAGGTGTTCGAGGTGCGCGGCAACCGCTGGGACGGCAAGCAGATCTCACGCCTCCTGCAGAAGGACATGCTGCACCCGACCGTCGAGGGCGCCCTCGGCCTGAGCGCGGTGCTGCTCGACCGGCTCGAGACCGCGCGCGTGGACCTGAAGCCCGAGCACTTCCAGTGGGACGTCGAGGTCGCACGCGCGCGGCTGATGGAGGCCACCAAGGCAGAGCGCGACAAGGTCCTCCAGCGGGAGCGCA
>JAQBVH010000444.1 GCA_027623615.1 Planctomycetota bacterium
GGGCGACGCCCACAGTGGCGGGGTCTGCGCGAACGCCGAGGCCTTCGCCGCCAGGCTCGAGGACGGGCTGCGCGCGGCAGACCCCGAGCGCAGCGTCGAGGTCATCAACGGCGCGCACGGCGCGTACACGTTCTATCACTACCTCGGGGTCCTGGAGCGCATGCTGCACCTCGACAAGGACCCGGACCTGGTCCTGATGGTCGTCTACGGCGGCAACGACTTCAGCACCGGATTGTGGCACCTCTTCCACGGGACGCAGCGCTTCACGCCGCCAGCGGCCGTCGGCAAGCGCAAGCGAGATTGCGCGCGGCTGCACCCCAAGGCCATGGGGCAGGTCCTGAACACGCTCGAGTACTTCACCCACGCGGGCCCCGAGGAGGTCGAGCTCGCGCACACGGCAGCGAACACCCTCATGGCCGCGATCAAGCGCCAGTGCGACGTGCGGGGCATCGAGCTGCGCGTCGTGTTCCTGCCTTCGCCCAGTGACGTGCCCGACCAGGTCGACATGGAGTCCATTCACGCGGGGCTCGAGGTGCTCGAGCTCGAGCGCTCCGCGCTCGAGCTGATCACCCAGATGGGCGACCGCCTGCTGGTGGACCTGGCAGCCTGCGACGTGGCGACCTTCGACCTGCGCCCCGTGTTCCGGCGTCAGACGCGCGAGCTGTTCTGGCGCACCGACATGCACCTCAACCTCGAAGGTCACGCGCTCATGGCCGACAGCATCGGGCCCTGGGTCGAGGAGTGGTGGGCGCAGCGGAAACGGTGAGCCCGAGCGCGATCTCGAGGCCCCTCACGGGCAACAACGATCCCATGACGTATTGTTAGAGACGTCATGCTGCAACGTCTGCTCGCGCTCGTTCTGGGACTCATGCTCGCCACCGGGGTGGGGGTCTGGGGGTACTACGAATTGCAGCCCGAGCGCGGCCACCTGGGCTTCAAGGAGATCTCGGACGAGGCCATCCAGGAAGCCACCGAGGAGGCGTCGGCGCGACTCGAGGTCGATGCGTTCCGCGTGCCCCTCGACGAGCAGACCGTCAGCGAGATCATGTCGCTCAATGGGCGCGTCTACGACCCCCACTGCTACTTCCGGTACCGGGAGAACCAGGACACCAAGCGCAAGTGGAAGGCTCACCCGGATGGGTACTGGATGCTGCGCACGAACTCCCTCGGACTGCGCATGGACGAGGAGCTCCTCGAGCGCAAGCCCGACCTGCGGGTCCTGGTCGCCGGCGACTCCCACATGGCGGGGCTGTGCAACAACTCGGAGTCCTTCTCCGGGCAGCTCGCCCAGCGCCTCGCGGCGGCGGACGACGCGCGCTCGGTCGAGGTGATCAACGGCTCGTGCGGGGCCTACAGCTTCTTCCACTACCTGGGCGTGCTCGAGCGCATGCTGCACCTGGGGTACGAACCGGACCTCTTCGTCGTTGTCGTGTTCGGGGGCAACGACTTCAACGCGAACGTCCTGTGGCACGTCTTCCACGGCACGGAGCGCGCGCCCCAGACGAAGGAGGGCGTCGCGCGACGCGCGCTCTGTGCCAAGAAAGCGGCCAAGGCCCTGGGCCAGGCCCTCAGTCAGGTGGAATACTTCGTCCGCGGCGGGGAGGCGGAGATCGAGCTGGCAGGGACCGTGGCCGACACGGTCCTGGGCGAGATGCGGCGCCAGTGCGACGAGCGCGGCATCGGCTTCCTGGTCGTCTACCTGCCCGCACCCACCGAGTTGCCCAGCGAGGCGCAGGAGACCGCGGTCGTGAGGGGCCTCGAGATGTTGGAGCTGGGCGCGGAGACCCTCGAGCTCATCCCGCGCATGGCCGACCGCATGCTGCTCGACCTCTGGAAGGCGCAGACCCCGCACCTCGATCTGCGGCCGCCCTTCCTCGAGCAGGACGAGCGGCTCTACTGGAGCGTGGATCTACACCTCAACCTGACCGGTCACGCCGTGATGGCGGACGTGGTCGCGCCCTGGGTCGAGGACTGGTGGGCCAGCCGCGGCCAGTGACGAGTCGAGCCTCAGCGTGAGCTGATCAGCGCGCTGACCGCGACCAGGGCCCACGCGGCCTCGAGCCAGAACGGCTGCCACGTGCGCCGGTACCAGCAGACCAGGCCCACCCCCAGCGCCCCGGTCAGGTTGAGCAGCTGGTAGAGGGTTCCCTTCTCGAGGTGCCCATGGCTCGAGAGCGCGTACGCGCTGAGGATCGCGGCGGTGCCGTACCAGCCGAAGATCGCGACGGGTCGGGGGAGAGGCTGGTCTTGGTCCATGATGATCCGGGGGGTTGGGGCCGGGTGGGAGGATAGCGCCCGCGCCGAGGTCACTCTCCGGTCAGCGCGTCCAGATGGCCCTGCACGAACCCATCGTGATGGCGAACGTCGGGCAGGACTCCACGCTCGTGCCAGGCTTCGCCGCGCAGCAGCGCGAGCGCGCGCTCCAGGGTCGCCAGCACCCGCCGGAGCTCAGCGCTGCCGAGCCCCATGTACGCGTCCTGGCGCAGGGGCAGGGCCTCGCGCAGGCCGGTGCGCAGGACGGACTGCCGCCAGCCGTGCTCCAAGCTCAGCTGGAGCCGCGTACGCAGGGCGCGAGCCACGGCCACGCGATCGTGGTCCCCTGTCGCGAGCGCGGCCGCGAGCCACTCGAGGAGGCCGCGCTCGAGGCCGACTCGAACGGCATGACCGTCCTCACCCGCAGACAGGGTCCGACCGAGATCGAGGACCACCGCGGCGACCGCCAGGACCTGGGCGCTCTCGGGGGCGATCCAGGTCGTTCGCTCCAGGAGCAGGCGCCCGACCTCGCGCGCGGTCTCCTTCCAAGCACTCGCGTCGTCCCAGTACGGCCCGTCACGCACCACCCGCTCCCAGGTCGGGCCGCGCAGGGCGTCGAGCAGAGAGTCCATCTGGGGGCCGAGCAGCACCTCCTGCGCGTCCCCCGTCACGAGGGCGAGCTGGACGGAGCGCAGCCGGCCGGCGACGGTGCTGCGCCACGCGGGGTCCAGCTCGTCGAGCTCCGCCATGTGGCCGAGACCAGCGCGCTGTTCCTCGAGGTCCAGGTGCGCGAGCGCGGCGCGGACCTCGGACTCGAGCCGGCGCCGCTGCAGGATCGAGAGGCTCACGTAGGCCGCGCCGGCGAGGACGAGGATGATGATGAGCCAGCGCATCACTCACCCGGGTAGCGCCCGAGCAGCCCGATCACCCAGCGCAGCACGCCTAGAACCCCGCCGACAGCTCGTAGAGCACCTGCTGTCCGGACCGGTCCTGCCCCAGGCGCGGTGCGAGGATGCGGCGACCCCCGTCTGGGTGCGTCCCGACCGCGAAGGGCGCGCCCGTGGCGGGGTCGAGCGGGACGCCCCGCCCAGGTAGCTCGCCACGGACGCGAGATCCTGGGGCGGCACGCCATGCTCGAGCTCGTAGACGCGGGAGGCCAGGGTGATGCGGGTCATGCCGATCTGTCGGCGCAGGTTCAGGCTCGCGACCTCGACCTCCGCGAACGGCTCCAGGCCTGAGCCCCAGCGCCGGCGCGGCGCGCTGCCGGCGCGGGACCATGCCCACGAGCTGCGCCTCGACCCACGCGGTGCCCGAGAGGATCTCCAGCCATGGGTCGAGGTCCGCCAGGAGCAGTCGCGCTGGCTCGCCGCGGAACACGGGAGTGTCCACGACCGCGCTGAGCTGACGCGCGAAGCGCTGGTAGCGCTCGACCGCTACGCCCTCGGCGCGGGCGTCACTGACCCAGAGCACCTGGAGGGCCGCGAGGGCCCAACGGGCGCTCTCCTGCGGATGGCCTTCGCTGAACTCGTGCTTGGCTGCGCGGACGAGCTCGTCGCTGATCCGGTTCGAGTCGTTCGGGCTCAGCAGTCCACCTGCGCAGCGAACTTCGCCCGCGAGCCAGGCCGGGATCGGGTCGCGCTCGAGGAGGGCGCTGACCTGCGCGGCGAGCTCGACGACCGACGTCGCTGCGCCCAGCGCGGTGGAGAGATCGACCGCCTGGCCGCGGTGCCCGTCGAGGGCTCCCTCGGGGAGCGCGCGCGCGACCTGGCCCCAGGCACGGGTCCGCGACGCGACGACGCGCGCCTCGAGCTGGGTTGCCGTCCGCCACTTGAAGGCGAACAGGGCGACCAGGTACCCGACGAACAGCAGGACGACGCGCAGGGGGAGTCCGAAGCTGGTGCGAGATATCGGCGCAGACGCAGCGTTTGCGAGCGGCGCGAGCGTCTTCACGACTCCTGCGCGGCGGTCGATCAG
>JAQBVH010000445.1 GCA_027623615.1 Planctomycetota bacterium
TAGGGAAGCCTCGGGGTGGGTCGAGGCGGGGGGGGTGAATTGTGGTCGCATCTGCCAAGTCGCGCGTTGCGAAGACCACCACATGGTCGACGCGGCTCCCCCCGCACTATGGCAACGCTGGGCCAACCCCGAGGTCCCGATCCTGCTCGGGGTCTCCTCGTGCCTCATGGGCGAGCTCGTCCGTTTCGACGGCGGACACTGTCAGGACCGCTTCCTGACCGATCACCTGGGGCCGTTCGTGGAGTTCGTACGAGTCTGCCCCGAGGCAGAGCTCGGGCTGGGCATCCCGCGGCCGAGCATGCGGCTCGAAGCCGCCGAGGGCGGCCCCCGGCTGGTACAGCCGAAGACCGGTCGTGACCTGACCGCGGACATGCACGCCCACACCGCGGCGCGCCTCGCGGGCCTGGGCGACCTCGACGGGTACGTCCTCAAGAAGGGCTCGCCGTCGTGCGGCATGGAGCGCGTCAAGATCTACAAGGGAACCAGCGGCCAGAAGAATGGCGTGGGTCTGTTCGCGGAGGCGCTGATGACCTCCCGGCCGCATCTGCCGGTCGAGGAAGAGGGGCGCCTGAACGATCCTGGCCTGCGCATGCGCTTCGTCGAGCGGCTGTTCGCCCACAACCGTTGGCGGGTGGCGAAGCACCAGGGCCTCACCCGCGGCGGGCTGATCGCGTTCCACACCGCCCACAAGATGCTGTTGCTCGCCCACGACGAGGCGCGTTACCGCGACCTCGGTCGGTGGCTCGGCTTGGCGGGCACGATGCCGAACGAGGAGCTCTTCGCCGGCTACGAGGAGCGCTTCCTCTCCGCCCTCGATCGCCAGGCCCGGGTCGCCAGCCACGTCAATGTGCTCGAGCATGCCTTCGGGCACCTCAAGCACCTGGTCGGCCCGGACGACCGACGCGCCCTGCGCCGCAGCGTCCAGGACTACCGCCGCGGCCTGCTCCCGCTCATGGCGCCCCTTACGCTCCTGCGCTTCCACGTCGAGAAGCATGGCGTCGAGTACCTGGCAGGACAGCTCTACCTCGAGCCCCATCCGATGGAGCTTGCGATCCGCCGCGGGGCCTGAGGCTCAAGCGAAGAGTGTGCCGGTCTCCGTCGGTCCAAAGCGCTGGAGGTAGCGCTCGAGGTCGAGCTTCTTGATCGTGTTGCGGGAGGTCATGTAGCGCACCTTGCCGTAGATCGGTCGCTCCGGACCCCAAGCCCGGTCATAGCGCCCGAACACCCAGCCGATGCTCGCGTAGGACACGGGGTCGCGTCCGTCCAACGCGTAGCGGTCGTTGAGGGTGACCAACACGTCGAACGCTTCCTCTCCACAGGTGGTCCATTCGAGCACGCGCTTGCCCCACAGCATGCGCAGGTAGCTGTGAATCGTCCCCTCACGCCGCAGCTCTCGCATCGTCGCGTTCCAGAGCGGATCGTCGGTCGCGGCGGCCTCGAGTTCGGCCAGCGCGTAGCGCTGCGGACGCGGATCGAGGCGGTGCTGCGCGAGGGTGCGCTGCGCCCACTCCGGCTGCCCCGCGTACGTCGTCGATCCATCCAGGTGCGTGGCACCGTTGAAGGCCAGCTCGCGCCAGGTGACGAGCTGGTCGAGGAAGGACTCCGCCGGAGCGGGCAGCCCCCACCAACCACTGCGCGCGCCGCGCCCATCCCCGGGGGCGAGATCGGCCGGCGACCAGCCGAAGCGGTCCCCGACGGCGGCGAGCACCTCGAAGCTCGACAGATGGCCGAAGTGCAGCCAGGGCGAGAGCCCGCTGTGACCGTCGTCGGTCGGGTCCCCGCGCTCGCCGTAGCGATGGAGACGCGCCTCGAGGAACCGTTCGAGCTGAACGCGCCCGGCGTTTGGTCCTCCGCGCATCGAGGCCGGGCCAATGGCCTGGTCGATCGGAAGGCCGCGCAACAGGTTGGGGTCCTGGAGGTCCGCCATCGGCCAGCGAACAAGCAGGTCGGACGGGAGCTCGCGACCGGGGATCCGGTCCCCGGTGAACGGCGCAGCGACCGGTAGGTGCTCGAGGTGGTCCGGCAGTTCGCGCTGAAGGACCCGGCGGAAGGAGTGCGCGGTCGGGAAGGCCCGGTCGACCGACCGGAGCGGCAAGAGCCCGCAGCCGTCGACCGCCTCGACTCGCACCCCGAGGTGTGCGGCGCCGCGCGCGAGCCAGGCGGACTGGAGACTCCCCGGGTGATCGTCCGCGACGACGACGGCGGCCCGCTCGGACCAGGCCTGGAGCAGGCCGCGTCCGGCGCCGGACATCGGCTCGACGTAGGGATGGTAGGCCACTCCGGCCGCACGGAACGCGCGCTGGTTGTCAGCCATACCCTCCACCAGGAAGCCATGCTGACGTAGCGCGGCGTGCGTATAGCTACAGGAGACCGGCTCCAGGACCACGAGGGGGAGACCGAGCTTGCGGGACCACACCAGGGCGCGGTCGAGGGCGAAGTTCCACGCGGGGCGCCGCTGGGCGGTCATCCAGTACACGACCCACCCATCCGCGCGCCCTGCGGGCGAGCAGGCGGGCCGGTCAACGATCACCCGGACACGAGAGGTCTCTTCAGCCACCGTCGTTCCATTCGGTGCGCCGGCCATGCGGATGCGCCCAGGGGAAGCAGCGTGGAGAGTGTTGGATTGTTAGACTCCCTCCCATGGCGGAAGGCAACGCATTCTCGGCTCAGCTCCTGCGCGCCAGCAGCGACGGGCTCGCGGGGCTGGCTGCGAGCCGGTTGTTCGAGACCTCGCCCGAGTTCGCCGAGCGTTATGCGCCGGACGGTTTCGAGAACTGGCGCGCGCAGTTCCAGGTCCAGGTCGACTATCTGGCCAGCGCTGTGGACGACGGCCTGCCCCAGACCTTCGCCAGGCACGTGGCCTGGCAGCGGGTTGCGTTCCAGGCCAGGGAGGTCTCGACCGAGGACCTGCGGCTGGCAGTTCGGACCCTACGCCTCGTCCTGGAAGAGGAGCTGCCGGCCCCCGCAGCGGCGGACCTTGGAGACCACTTCGACGCCGCCCTGGAGGCGCTGGCCGGGGTGATCCACACCGGGCGCACGAACTTCGACGGTCCGCACTCGAACCTGGTCGCCGAGGTCGTCTCCGACCTCCTCGCCGGCCAGGCCGAGCAGTGCCGCCAGCGGGTTCGCGCCGCCGTCGAGGACGGCGACGCGCGCACGATCGCGACCGGCGCCCTCGTCCCCGCACTGCATGAGATCGGCCACCTCTGGCACCTGGGCGAGATCGGCGCTGCCGAGGAGCACTTCGCCACGGGAGTGATCCGCCGGGCCATGGGTCAGATCCTCGAGGAGGCCCCACGCCGCCCCGCCAACGGCAAGGCCGTGATGGTCGGCGCGGTGGCGGGTGACGCCCACGATGTCGCGGTGCAGTTGGTGGCAAGCTTCTTCGAACTCGATGGTTGGCGCGTGATCGACCTTGGCGCGGACGTGCCCGTCGCCGATCTCGTGCTGGCCGCTCAGCGCTTCGGCACGGACCTGGTCGTCCTCTCGGCAACCCTGGACGTGCAGCGGCGCGCATGCGCCGAAGCGATCCAGGCGCTGCGCACCGCGGACGCAGCGCTGCCCGTGATGGTCGGCGGCCCTGCCTTCGACGTCGACGAGGGCAGCTGGGAAGGCACGGGCGCGAGCGCCTACACGGCCAGCCCTGCGGAAGCCGTGGCCACGGGCCGCAAGCTCCTCGGGCTCTGAGTTCCCTGTCGAGGGGTTCGCTGTCGAAGGAAGGCGGTGAACCCGGTTCACGCCCCTGGGCAGACAGGCTGGAGACCCCAGCCGGTATCGCGGGTCGTGCGATTCCTCAGGGCACGGCGGCCGTCACCAGCAACCGTTCCCGGCTCGACACGACCACTCCCCCCGGAGACTCCGCCGTGATCGCGAACAGGGCAGCCTGACCGACCTCGATCTTCGGGTCGATCGGCACGAGCACCTCACCGGCCACGGGGACGTCGAAGACCCCCCCGTCGACGGGATGGTCCTCCCAGTTGGGCTTGGTCGGGTCGAAGATCCAGAGCTGGTACTGCAGCTCGTCCGCGTCGTTGACCGGGAGGCCCTCGAAACGCATCACGCCGACCTGATCCGCATCGCTCCAGAGGACGTCTCCGGTCACGCCCACGGCGAGCGGGTCCTCGGACGCAACGTCCCAGGCAAGGGGCTTCGCGCCAGCAGCGATCAGCTCGTCGCGCAGCGCATCCTGGTCGGGGCCCGCACCCGCGGGCCAGAGGGTGAAC
>JAQBVH010000446.1 GCA_027623615.1 Planctomycetota bacterium
AGGAGGAGCAACAAGGAGTTTCGACGCTGACTGCGCGTGATCCGCGCAATCTGATCCTGCTGACTGCTTTCCAACTGGTCGAACTTCCCAGCGAACTCCTGCCAGGCCCGGCGCGCGGCGTCCCCTTCGACGCTGCGCTCTGCGAGGCTCCTCGCGGAGGCCAGGCGCCGCTCCACGCCCCAGCCGAAGGGCGGCGCGCAGGTGTCGCCGATCAGGCCGCGCTCGGGGTCGGAGAACTCCTCGAGGCGAGAGACCAGCTCGCAGAGCTGCTTGTGCCACCACGCGTCCTCGCGGTCCCGGAAGTCGCGCGCACCGACCCGGATCTCGAGGTCCAGAATCTCCTGGTCGAGGCGCTCGAGTTCGGCGTCCAGGTCGAGGCCGCGCGCGTGCTCGACCGCGAGTCGCAACTGCGCTATCGACGGCTCGAGCCCAGCGAGGAGCGCGAGCGCTGCCTCGCCCGAGGCTAGGGCATCGTCGTAGCGGCCCACGCGAACCTGCGCCCAGGCGAGCGTGTCCAGCACGGCTCCCGTCTCGTCATCCGGACAGAGCGTCAACGCGCGCTCGACGAGCAGCAGCGCTCGCACCTCTGCTCCCATCACCGGCGAGTTCGGATCGACCAGGAACCACGCCGCTCCGTTGAGCTCCGCGCTGGCCGCGGGCAGCGCGTCGACCTCCGCGCCGAGGGAGGCCTCGTCCGGCCACGGCTCCCTGCCTGCAAGTCGGCGGCGCCACGTGCGTTCGGCCCGGGCCGCGACCAGGGCGGGATATTCGGCAAGCGTGGCATCGCCGTCCCCGACAAGGTCCGCCTTCGCGCGTAGCTCGCCCAGCTTCCGGCGATGGTCCGCCAGGCTCAGCCGGGCCTTCAGGTCTCGAGACGGGTCTACCTGCCGGCCCTCGATCAGCACCCGCGCGTCGCGCAGCCAGTCCTCGTAGAGCGGGATTCGATCCGGGTGTGGTGGATGGAGCCGACCCGCCTGCTCGATCAAGTCGTCAAGGTCCTTGACCGTCGACAGGGCGAACACGTCCGCCGCGCGTTGGGTTGCCAGGCGCGCGTTGGTCGCGTTCGCGAGGGAGAGGACCGTCACGATCACCAGCGCGATCAGGGCCACGACGCCCGCGGAGCTGACCGCGGGATTGCGTCGACACCACTTGATCGTGCGCGCCACGACGCCGGGCGAACTCGCCAGGATCGGCTGATCGTCGAGGTGGCGGCGCAGGTCGTCCGCGAACTCTCCCATCGTCGCGTAGCGCCGGTTCGGATCCTTCTCTAGGGCGCGGCCCGCGATCGTCGAGAGCTCCCGCGGGCACTGCGAGCGCACGCGCCAGGGCTCGACCGGGTCGTCGACCGTGATGCGCTGGGCGATCTGATGGATCGTGTCGCCCTCGAACGGCCGCCGCAGGGCGAGCAGCTCGTACAGGACGATGCCCAGGCTGAACACGTCGGTGCGGTGATCGATCCCCGAGCGGTGCGCGGCGATCTGCTCGGGGCTCATGTAGGCAACGGTCCCCACGAAGGACCCGCTCTGGGAGAGGAACGGATCGTCGAGCACCCGCGCCAGGCCGAAGTCGGTCAGCTTCGGTGTGCCGTCCTTGGCGATCAGGATGTTCTGCGGCTTGACGTCCCGGTGCACGACGCCGGCTGCGTGGGCGGCCTGCAGGCCGCGCGCGACGTCCTCCATCAGCCCCGCCACCTGGGTGTAGTAGCTGCGCGGGACCTTCTCCTGTCGGCGTAGGTCGTCGAGGAAGTCCTTCAGGGTGCGTGAGCCCGCGATCAGCTCCTGCGCGATCCAGGAAAGGCCGTCGTCCATACCGAACGCCAGCGTGGTCACGATGTTCGGGTGGGCCAGTCGCCCGCCCGCCCGCGCCTCGCGCGCGAAGAGCTCGAGGCTGCGCTCGTCGATGCGCCCGGGCAGCATCAACTTCAGGGCGACCGAGCGGCGCAGGTCCTCGTCCTGCGCTTCCCAAACCTGACCCATCCCACCGTGGGCGATGAAGCGCTTCAGGACGAAGCGACCGATGCGGCGACCGACGGCGAGGCTGCCCGCCAGCGGTCGGCCATCCCCTGAGGCGATCCGGAACAGCTCGTCGTCGCTGGCCTCCTCGGCGAGCAGGAGCTCCCGAGGTACATGGCGCAGCAGGGAGCGCACATCATCGGTCAGTTTCTGGTCGTGTTGCAGCGCGATCTGGTCGATGGCCCAGCCATCGAACGCACCCAGGTCCCCGTCCGGGTGAGCGGAGAGGAACTCGACGAGCAGCCGTTCGGGTTCGGAGTACTCCGAGTCTTGCGAGGCGGGCATCATGCGAGCCTAACCGACCCGGCCCAGTCCGAGACGGAGTCCAGGAAGCGGGACAGGGGTCAACGCGAGACCCCCTGCGGGGTAGATTTCATTCTGCCCCAACCCGACCTTGTTCCTGTCCTCATGTCCTGCCGCCTGACCGTTCCCAGCCTCGGCCTCCTCGGGGTGCTCCTCAGCCTGACCCTGCCTGGATGTGGGGAGAAGAGGCTGTCCGGCCCTTGGCGTGAGCTCGCGCACTTCGACTTCGAAGAGAAGGGCTGGACCCCCCCGCAGAACGCCGCGAATCGGCGTCTCACGCGGGGAACTGGGGCGGCTACCTCGACGGCGGCTTCCGCGGCTCGAGCGCGTTCAGCCCGTTGGTCGAGGTCGGGGACTGGCAGCTGCTCGAGGTCACCTGGCAGCTGCGCATCGACGAGGTCGGCCAGCGCGGGTTCCGCTTGTTCCTGCACGGCTACGAGGCAGCGGCCAGCCCCCACCCCGCGATCCCCGAGCTGCCGATCTCGGGCGAGTCGGTCATCCTCGGCAACTACGAGGAGCCGCTCGAGGGCTGGAACCAGCACGAGTTCGTCGTGCAGCGCAGGAAGCTGCCGCCCGCGGCGACCTGGATACGCCTCGAGTGGCGCATCCTCTCGCCGCTCGGGGAGGCCGACCGGGACGCTGGTGCCTTCGCCTTCGACGAGGTCGTGATCCGGAGCAAGGGCTCGTGATGCACCACCCCGATGGCGTGCGAGGACCGGGCGAACGGGAGCGCAAGTGGGTCGTGCCCAGGGCCCAGGTGCCCTTCGCGACGGGCCTCCTGCGCAGTCGGCTGCGGCCCGACCCGGTTCACCCTGGGGGGTACGTGGCGAGCCTCTACTACGACACGCCCCACTGGCACTTCGTCGAGGAGAAGCTCTCCAGCGACTACCTGAAGACCAAGGTGCGCCTGCGCTGGTACGAGAACGAGGATGGCTCGGCGCTGGGCGACGAGGCCTTCCTCGAGGTCAAGGCCAAGCAAGGCAGCCTGCGCACCAAGCTGCGCCTGCCCGCACCCATCTCGGCCAGTGAGCTGGTGAGCCTGCCCCTCACCGACCGGCGCCTAATGACGCTCGTCGCAGCCGCGCGCGCCGAGGGCGTGCGCCTGCCCGTTCCCCTGGAGCCCGCGTTCGTCGTGCATTACCGCAGGCGGCGCTACCTCGACCCGCGCAGCGGTCTACGCATCTCGCTCGACGATCACATTCGCGCACCCCGGGTCCACCCCGTGCGGCGCGCGCGGCCCTTGCTGCGACCCATCGACCTCGCCGTGCTCGAGGTGAAGGGCACGGGCAGCCCGGATCCGCCCGTCCTGCGCTCACTCTTTGACCTGGGCTGCCGCCCCCAGGCCGTGTCCAAGTACGTCGCCTGCCACGCCGAACTGATGGAGACCCTGCCGTGTCCGTGATCCTCGCCGCCTCTCAATCCGACCTCAAGTCGTTGCTCGAACAGCTCAGTAGCCCCGGCGCCAAGCAGATGGCCGAGGTGGGCATGGGCTCGTTCCTGCTCCTGATGGCGATCTCGGCGCTGACCGGGCTGTTCGTGTCGGTGCTCTATCGCGTCTTCTTCCGCGCCCGCGCCACCGGGAGCGAGATGCACCGCGCCTTCCCGCTGATCTCGATCTCGGTCACGGCCATCTTCGTCACGATCCAGTACTCGCTGCCCCTGTCCCTGGGCCTGCTGGGTGCGCTGTCGATCGTGCGCTTCCGGACGCCGGTCAAGGAGCCCGAGGAGATCGGCTTCCTGATGCTGGTCGTCGCCTGCGGCCTGTGCTGCGCGACGTTCAACCTGTTCTTTCTCGGCGTCGTGTTGATCGTCGCGACCACGATGCTCGTGGTGCTCAACCTGCGCAGCACGCTCCTCGGCGGTCCGCGCCAGCACGGCATGGTCGTCCTGACCCT
>JAQBVH010000447.1 GCA_027623615.1 Planctomycetota bacterium
ATTCGTGCTGGATCCCTACGGGTACCACGGGCCGGTCCACTGGCAGCGCGTCTACCACAACGCGACGCTGATCTGCGCGGCCGAGGGGATCGACTCGCTGATTCCGCGCTGCTTCGCCTTTCTGCACGACGCCTGCCGCCTGGACGAGAACATCGACGCGGGCCACGGGGCCCGGGCGGCCTCCTTCGCGGAGGAGCTCCGCGCCCTGGGCGTCCTGCCGCCCCTCGGGGACGAGGGCTTCGAGCGCCTCGTCTATGCCTGCAGGCACCACAGCGGGAGGCTTCAGGAGGCCGCGCCCGAGGTGATCGCGTGCTGGGACGCCGACCGCCTGGACCTGCTAAGGGTCGGCATCGTCCCTGACCCCAGGCGCCTTTGCACCCCCTTCGCGCAGCGCGAGGAGACCATCGACGGTGCGTGCAGGCGGGCGCTCGACTGGCTCGAGGAGCGCGGCTGGGCCTGACGGGCCGTTCCCGCTAGGCGGCGTGGCGCCCCAGCCCGGGGGTGTGGTTCCATGGGGGGATGGGCCAGAGCCGCTACCGCGCCGTGAAGGCGTACAAGAACGAGGAGTTCCTCAACTCGAAGGATGCGCGACCCCTGCGCATCCTCTCGGAGTACATGGAGCCCGAGTCGCGCTTCCGTGAGTTCGGGATCCAGGACACCATCGTGATCTTCGGCAGCGCTCGGCTGCGCTCGAAGGAGCAGGCCGAGGAGCTGGTGGCCAAGGCGGAGGCCGAGGGTGGCGATGTGGAGCGCGCGAGGAAGTTCCTCGACCACGCGCACTACTACGAGAAGACCCAGGAGCTCTCGCGGCGCCTGACGGAGTGGTCGAAGTCCCTCGAGGGCACCGACCGACGCTTCGTGATCTGCTCCGGTGGGGGGCCGGGGATCATGGAGGCCGCCAACCGAGGGGCCAGCGATGCCAAGGGCGAGAACATCGGCCTCAACATCTCGCTGCCCTTCGAGCAGAACGACAACCCCTACATCACCCGGCGCCTGTCGTTCGAGTTCCACTACTTCTTCATGCGCAAGTTCTGGTTCTCGTACATGGCCAAGGCGATCGTCGCCATGCCGGGCGGGTTCGGCACCCTCGACGAGTTCTTCGAGGTGTTGACCCTGGTCCAGACCGGCAAGATCAAGAAGGCCATGCCGATCGTCCTGTTCGGCAAGGAGTTCTGGGACAACGTCATCGACTTCGACGCGATGGTCCGCTTCGGCACCGTCGACGCTCAACCTCGACGTGCTCGTCAAGTACGGCACGATCTCGCCCAGCGACCTGGACCTGTTCATGACCACGGACTCGGTCGACGAGGCGTTCGAGTTCCTGACCACCGAGCTCGAGGCCAAGGCGCTCAGCCACCCAGGCGTCGGCCTCTGATCCCCGCGGCGCAGCAAGGAGACCCATGGAATACCAGATGCCCACCCCGGGACCCGCCCACGAGGTCCTGGCCCGCATGGCCGGCGAGTGGACCGGCGACGAGACGATGTTGCCCTCGCCCTTTCACCCCGAGGAGCAGAAGCGCACCAGCACGAACAGCGCGCGCATGCTCGAGGGGTTCTTCCTCGTCTCGGACTACGAGCAGAGGTCGGGCGACGAGGTCACCTTCCGCGGTCACGGCGTGTACAGCTGGGATGCGGCCGCGGAGGAGTACGTCATGTACTGGTTCGACTCGATGGGCGGCGCCGGCGGCGTGGCCCGCGGCAAGCTCGAGGGGGACGTGCTGACCTTCCAGAGCCGGTCGCCGATGGGGCACCACCGCTATCGGTACACGATCGGCGACGGTGGCTATCGCTTCGAGATGGCCATGTCCCAGGACGGCCAGGACTGGCCGACGTTCATGGAGGGGACCTACTCGCCGTCCTGAACGAGCGTGATCCCCGGAAGTTCGAGGACCCTGGGCTCGCTGGCGAGCGCGGGGTCCTTCGCTTGGGACCAGCTCGCGTGACGGGACGCGGCGCTCCGCAGGAGCTGGTCGGCCAGCTCACGCGTGGCCTCGATGCGCGCACCCTGCAGCGCCTCACTCGGCTCGAGCGAGGCCAGCGGATCGTTGATCCTGGCGTGGCCCTCCCCGATCGCGCTGGCGTAGAGATACTCCGAGCGCACGTCGAAGACCGCGCCTTCGACCACGCTGGCTGCGACCGCATGATGGGACGGAAGGATGAAGGCGCCGATCACGGTCAGGTCGAGGATCGCGAGCACGTTCGCGCCCCGGGCCACGTCGCTCAGGGAACGGCAGACGATCACGGCGTCAAGCTGATGACGTGCGGCGGCCCGCCGGAGGGAGAGCAGGTCCGCGCCGGTCTGGCCCTGTTCGTTCTCGCCCAGGAGGCCAGGCAGGACGATCAGCTCGGCGATGCGACCCTCCGCCGCGAGCGCGGCGCCCAGGGCCTCGAAGGCCTCACGCTCCGCGCGCGTCCAACCCTGGAGGAGGCCGGCGTCCTTGCTGGCCGGGTGGGTCCAGGGTTGGGCCACCCCGATGCGCAGGGGCGTGGTCGTGCTGGGTTCGAGCTGACGCAGGTGCTCGACGTCCTCGTCCAGAAAGCCGATGAAGGGCTCCTGGCTGAGGGCGCGCTGCAGGTCTCCGGTGGAGACGGAGGCCTGGCAAGCAGGCAAGAGGCTGACGAGCGTGGCGGCGATCAGGGTGCGCATGGTTGTCCTCGGGGTCGTTCGGTCCCACTGCAGGTCCCCGGACACGGGTCGGGTTCACCGGTTTTCGAAGTTCCTGAGTACGGTGGGCCAACGCCCTCGCCCCTGGCGGCCAAGGCCTCCCATGGACTCCTCCGCACCCGTCCCGGCCGAACTCGAGCGGCTGCTCGAGCACCGCGATTGGCTGCGTGCCCTGGCCCACCGGTTGGTGGGGGAGGCCGCGGCGGACGATCTGGTCCAGGAGACCTGGCTCGCGGCCATGCGCCGACCGCCCGACCCGGACCGGCCCGTGCGGCCCTGGTTGGCCGGGGTCGTGCGCCGACTGGCGCGCATGCGCGCGCGGGGTGAGGGGCGTCGCGCGCATCGCCAGCAGACGGCGGCGCGGGCGGACGCGTTGCCCTCGACCGCGGAGCTGATCGAGTCGGTCGACACCCAGCGGCGGCTGGCCCAGGAGGTCATGCACCTCGAGGAGCCGTACCGCACCACCGTTCTCCTGCGCTACTTCCATGGCGTGACCGCGGCCGAGATCTCCCGTCGTCAGGGCCTGCCTTCGGGCACGGTGCGTTGGCGCCTGAAGCGTGGGCTCGACGAGCTGCGCGGGCGCCTCGACCGGGAGTGGGGGGACCGCGAGTCGTGGTGCGTGGCGCTGGTTCCGTTCCTGAAACCCGCCGGTGGCGCGACGACGGTCGCTACAGGCAGCGTCGGTCTCGGAGGCATCGCGACGACGCTCTGGTTCCGGCTCGCCGCGCTGGTGCTGTGCCTGGCCTTGATCCCGCTGGGGTTGCGGGAGCTTGGCAAGCCCGGCGCGCGACCGGAGCCGGTCGCCCCCGGCGTACCGGAGCTCGCGACTGGCGGCGCGGCGATCGAGGCGGGCAGCCCGGAGACGCGAGCGGCTCGGCCGAGCGTCGGGTCCTCCTCGATCGCGCTCGTGTTCCAGGAAGAGGGCGGCGCGCGCCTGTCCGAAGCGCGCGGGGTGCTGTTCGACGCGCTGGGTGAGCGGCACGTGGTGTGCACGGACCGTGAGGGCCAGCTCGTCCTCGACGGCGTCCCCGGCCCCGGCGTGCTGTGGATGGAACGGCCGGGCGCCTTCGTCGCGCGCCTCGAGTTGCTGCTCGACGCCAGCGCACAGATCACGCTCGCAGCAGGGGAGCAGTTCGCGGGGCAGGTCCTATGCGATGGCCGCCCCGCCGGCGCGGTGCACCTCGAGCTCGACTACGACCGGCTGGTGTATCCCGAGCCGATCCCAGAGGGCGTGCGCGCCGAGCTTGGCCCATGCCGTCGTGCCGTGACCGACTGCGACGCGGCGGGGCGCTTCGTGTTCCACGGACTGCCGAGCGGCTGGTCCGGCGAGCTGTGGACGCCGGCCGAGGTCGTCGTCGTTGCGGTCGACGGTGCGCCGATCGCGCCGACCGAGTGCCTGCACATCAAGGCCGCCGGCTCGCACGCGCGCATCGAGCTCGCGGACCTCGCCTACCTCGGCGCGCGGGTCACGCGGGAGGATGGTCGACCCGTGGAGGGAGCCGCGCTGCAGGTCGTGCTGACCTTCGCGACCGGCCCG
>JAQBVH010000448.1 GCA_027623615.1 Planctomycetota bacterium
GCTCGGGGAAGTGCAGCTTCTGCTTCTCGTTGTCGTCGCCGGACTCGCCGACGCCGTGCAGGAACAGGACGAGCGGGTAGCGCTTGCCCTCCTCGATCTTCGCCGGCGGGAGCACGAGGTAGGGGTACTCCTTCTCCATCACGGTGACGGAGCCGAACAGGTATTCGGAATCCTGTTGCGGGGCGGACAAGGAGAGGGTCATTGTCAGGGGCAGCATGGCGAGCAACATGGGCGCAGCGTAGCAGGGCCAAAGCCTGGGTCGCGCGCGCCTGGAGAACCGGGCGCCGATCGGTCAATCTTCAGCGACGGCCCGCGTTCGGTGGACCCTCGAGGAACTGCTCGAAAGGATTGGGACGGCACGGCTGACGGGGAGCGCCTGTGGGTCCTGGCGGACGTGATCCAGCAGCGCGGTGTCAGACGCCCGTCGGCGATTCCCCGACCAGGAAGTGCCCCACGGCCCTGGCTGCTGTCCGGCATCCGTTGGCCCGACAGCCGAATACAGCCTGTGCGGTACTGCTGGTTGGTCCGCCGACCGACGGGCGTCAGACACCGTACTGCGGCATCACGTTGGTCCGGCCACCGACGGGCGTCCGACAGCGGACTGTGGTTCGAGTCGAACCGGTCCCGTCCGGCGCGGTGCGGTCAGTCGGGCAACACGAGGGGCGGGAGCTTCAGGGCGCGCACTTCGCTCAGGTCGAGGTCGCGGGTGCTGGCGGCCTCGAGGAAGGTCTCGTCCACGCGGCGCACCGCGGGTCCGAAGACCCCGTGCCCGCTCGGGATCACGACGTGAAAGCCGTTCGAGAGGCCCTGCGCCGCGACCTCGCCCCAGGCCGGGGTCGTCGACGGGTCGTGGGTGCCCGACCAGAGCAGCACCGGAACGTCCGACCGGACGGGCTCGGCGAAGGACTCGTCCACGCGTCCGTGGGGCCAGATCGCGGCGACCGCAAGCTGCTGGCGGATGCGGGTCTCACCGAGGAAGGTCCCGGCGCAGGCTGGCCCGATCTCGTCGGGGTCGACGCGCCAGAGGTCCTCGCTGCCTGTGATGCACATCAGCGTGCCCCAGGCGATGCCGTTGCGTACCCGTCGGTTCGAGGTGAGCAGCGCCTCGGTCAGCTCGGCCTGACGGAGCCGCAGCCGATCGTCGTCCTCGGCGCGCTCGAGGAGCCGCGCGCAGAGCTCGCGCTGGGGGCCGCGCGCGTCGTCCTGGGGGGCGAGGGCCAGCAGGAGCAGGAGTTCGATCATCGCAGTCCGAGCGACCTCTCGATCTCCTTGGCCCCGGCGCGCTCGTCCCCGTCGCCCACGTGCAAGCGCACGTAGCGGATCAGGGTCTCCTGGTCGCCGCGCTCGATGGCTTCCTTGAGGTGGGAGAGAGACATGGGGGTCGAGCGTAGCGACGGGGGCCGCGCCTGTCCCAGAATGTCGGCATGTCGAGACGCCTGACCTGGTTCCTGCTCGCCCTCTGCGCCTGTCGCGCGACGGACAGCGCCCCTTCCTCCGCCCTCCTCGACGTGCGCGGCTTCGGTGCTGTCGGAGATGGACAGCACCTCGACTCGCCCGCCTTGCAACGGGCGATCGACGCGGCCTTCGAGCGCGGCGGCGGCACGGTCCACGTGCCGCACGGGGACTACCGCTGCGGGACGCTGGAGCTGAAGAGCGGCGTGACCCTGTGGCTCGACGCAGGTGCAACCCTGTGGGGCAGCACGAACCTCGGCGACTACGACCCCCAGCACAACCACCTGATCTGGGCCGAGAGCGCGCGCAACATCGCGATCGTGGGACAGGGCGCGATCGACGGGCAGGGGCCGCGCTTCTGGGACGGGGGACGCCTCGAGCGCTGGCTCGCCGGCGAGATCGATCTGCCGCGCACCCAGGACATGCTGCGCTTCGACGGCTGCGAAGACCTGGTCTTCGAGGATATCGACGTGCGCTACGGCGCCTTCTGGAACATGGGCTTTCGCGGCTGCCAGCGCATCACGCTCCGCGCGCTCACGCTGCTCAACGGCCTCTACGACGAGGACGGACCCAACACGGACGGCATCAACCTCTGGAGCTGCTCCAAGGTCCAGATCTCCGACTGCGACATCCGCACCGGCGACGACTGCATCGTGGTTCTCGGGGACAGCCGGGACGTGACGATCACGAACTGCAAGCTGACCACGAGCGAGACCGCGTTGATGATCTCGGGGGTGCGCAACCTGGTCTTCTCGAACAGCACGACCCACGACGCAGGCTGCGGCATCGGCTTTCGCGTCTGGAGCGGGATCGTGGTGGACGGCGTGCGCATCGACAACATCGTGATGGATGTCTCGGACGACTTCGACACGGGCGGGCAAGCCATCTACCTGTGGTCGTTCCCCGAGTACGTCGAGGTGCCGTGGGACTTCTCCACCCCGTTGCCGCCAGCCGGCGTCGTGCGCAACGTGACGATCTCGAACGTGACGGGCCGGGTCAACGGCGGCATCTTCGTGACGGGCTTTCGCGAGCGCGCTGGCTGGATCCAGAGCCTGACGCTCGAGAACATTCGCCTGTTCATGAACGGGGGCAAGGACAAGTCTGTGCTCAATCCCAATCCGCCGGACGACCCCTATCCGATCTACGGGTTCCACGGCGCGCCCTACGCCATGTACCTGCGCTACGTGGAGGACCTCGAGCTGAAGGGCGTGCACTTCACCTGGAACACGCCTGAAGAGGCCGATTGGGGCGCGGCCCTGCGCTGCTTCCACGTCGGGGACCTCGTGCTCGACGGCTTCGTGGGGCGCCAGTCCGCGGGCTCGGAGCAGGCGGCTGTCTGGCTGCGCCATGTCGATCGCGCCCTCGTCCGCGACTGCCGTGCGCCCGAGGGAACGGGGACCTTCCTGCACCTGGATGAGGGGACCGGCGACGTCAGCCTGATCGGCAACGAGCTGAGCCGGGCCGCGGCGGTGTCCATGGGGATCGATCCGACCTTCTCCGCGGGCAACCGGCTGCCGGAGTGAGGCAACGGCCCCGGCGGTCGAGGTCCGCTACGCCGACAGTCCGACCCGGGCACAGACCTGGTCAACGGTGACGGGCTGCCCGTCGGCCCCTTCCGCTGGACGATTCGCTAGGAATCGCTCTTGCCGCCGCGCAGGGCGCCGAGCCCGTTGACCAGCAGGGACAACCCGAGCGCACCGACTGCGAACCAACCCCACAGGCCCGCGCTGCGCAGCTCGTATTCGCCCTCCACCAGTCCGATGCCGCCGCCCACGAAGCCCCACATCATGACGGCGCCGGCAAGGATCATGAGCGCCCTGGGTCGATCCTCGCGCGGACCCCTGGTCAGCATCAGCAGCGCCACACCGAGGGCCAGCAGGAGCATCAGGATCCAGCCCACGTAGAAGATCAGGATCATGCTGCGCAGGATAACCTTGCAGCCATGACCGGCCACGTCGAGTTCGCCCGCGACGGCTTCGTGCGGCGCGAGGGCTTCCTCGGCGCCGCCGCCGTGGCCGCTCTCGACCGCGAGCTCAGGCGCTTCCTCGACGAGGTCCTGCCGTCCGTCCCGGAGGACCAGGTCTACTGCGAGGTCCCCGGCGACCGCTCGACCCTCAAGCAGATCCAGCAGCTCGGCCGGCATGACGACACCTTCGCAGCGCTGCTGAACGACTCGCCGTTCTCCGCCCTCGCAGCCGAGCTGCTCGACGCCCCCGTCCTTGGCCGCAACCTGCAGTTCTTCGACAAGCCCAGCGGTGAGGTCGCGCCGACACCGGCGCACCAGGACGGAGCGTACTTCGCCCTCGAGCCCATGCGTGCGGTGACCCTGTGGCTGGCCCTCGACGACGTGGAGGAGGACCAGGGCTGCCTGACCTACGCCGCCGGCTCCCACCAGCTCGGCCTGCGCGCGCACGCGCCGAGCGGCGTGCTCGGGTTCTCGCGTGGCATCGAGGACTACGACCCCGCCGCCGAGGACGAACGAGCGCAGCCCTGCCGGGCAGGCGACCTCTGCGCTCACCACGCCTTCACGATCCATCGCGCGGACGCGAATCAGCGACCGGGGCGAGCGCGGCGGTCCCTCGGGTTCATCTACTACGACGCCACCGCGGTCGAGGACCGGGCCGCGGCGGACCGCTACCAGCGCGAGCTGAGCGCTGGTCTGCGCGGCGCTGGCCGGCTGGGCTGACCGCGGAACCTGGAAGGACTTTCCGGTTGGGGACCGCGAGGGGCCGTCCC
>JAQBVH010000449.1 GCA_027623615.1 Planctomycetota bacterium
GGGGTGCACGCTTCGAGGTCGGGGTGTCCGAGCACCACCGCGCAGGGGTCGCCCGCCTCCGCGGCGACCGACTTCGAGCCCGCGTCGCAGGTCACCCGGCCGTCCCGCGGACGACTGATCACGCGGGTGAACACGAGCGCGGCGGGGTCGAGGGCGAACTCGGGGTTCTGCTCCTCGCTGCGCGCGTCGTGGAAGACGACCGTGCCCGGGGAGACGCGGTGGGTCGTCTCATCGAGGCGGCGCAGGGCCCAGTGCTGGGCGGCGGAGAGGAAGGCGGGCGTTCCGGCGGTGACCACCTCCTCGATCTGGACGCCGTCCGCGTGCAGGCCCTCGATCAGGTCGACGAGCTGGTCGTAGCCGGCGTGCACGGCCTCGCGGCGGGCGGTGCCGAGCTGGTGGTGGTGGCCGTCGTAGAAGTGCAGGCCACGCAGGCGGTCCCCGGTGGCGCGCACGGCCTCGAGCACCCGGTGGGACTCGGCGACCGGGATCCCCGTGCGGTCCATGCCCGGGTTGACGTCCACGAACAGACCCAGACAGTCGGGGACCTCGAGCACGACGGTCGGCTCCTCGACCAAGACGGACACGCGCTGGCGCGGGTGGTCCTCGGCCAGGTTGGCGAGCGCGCGCAGGTTCGGGCCGACCAAGGGGTGGGACAGCAGCACATCACCCTCGAGCCCGGCACCGTCCAAGGTCGCGAGCAGGTGGCGCGCCTCCCGGGTCGTCGCGCACTTGAAGTGGCGCACGCCGGCGGCCATCAGCTCGCGCCACACCTGGGGCAGCTTGGTCGTCTTGACGTGGGGGCGCCAGCGGTCCGGTTCGCCGCCCAGGGTGTCGATCACGGCCGCCACGTTGGCGCGCACCTTGTCGAGCCAGACCACGAGGGTCGGGCTCAACAGGTCACGGGTCAGGTCCTCGGGGAGGGCGTAGTCGGCGGGGTCGAGGCGCTGGAAGAGGGTCACGGCGCGGCCAGACTAGCAGGCGGCTCGGGCCATCTGGAGCGGGCACGTCGTTTCGCGGCGGCCGCGAGGTCGCTCTGCGCCAATTGCGCAAAGAGAATCCCCCGACCTCTTCTTCCTGGAACCGCGAGCCCTCGATCGAGAGACTCACGGCGTGACCGACTTCCAGGTGGAGGAGGTGGCCGTCGGACCGACCGGGACCCTGGTGCGGATCGACGGCAGCCTGACCTACGAGGGCGCCACGCGGCTGCGTGGCGAGCTAGCGCGGGTGATCCGTGTGCCCTCCGCCACCCAGATCGACATGTCGGGCGTGGAGCGCCTGGACGGGGGGGGCGGCGGCGGTCCTGGCCGAGGCCTGGGGCGACGCGCTGCGCGGTGGGGCGGCGGTCAGCTTCCAGAACGCGAGCGGCGAGGTGGGCTCGATCCTGGCCCTCTACACCGAGCGCGCCGCACGCGACTGCCTGCGCCCGCCCCCCAAGCGCGAGAGCACCCTGACCCAGATCGGTCGCGAGACCGTGGTCAAGCTCGTGGTCGTCAAGCGCATCCTCGCCTTCATCGGGCACATGCTCCAGGCCACGGGCAGCGCGCTCCGCAACCCGAGGACCCTTAACTGGGAGGGGATCTGGCGCCTCATGGAGCGCCATGGGACGGACGGCGCGCCGATCGCGCTCCTGATCGCGTTCCTGATCGGGCTGATCACCGCCTTCCAGGCCAGCGTGCAGCTCGCGCAGTTCGGGGCGGACTCGCTGGTCGCCGACCTGGTGAGCCTGTCGCTCACCCGGGAGCTGGCGCCGCTGATGACCGCCATCGTGATCGCGGGGCGCTCGGGCGCCTCCATCGCGGCCGAGATGGGCACGATGCAGGTCTCCGAGGAGGTCGACGCCCTGCGCACGATGGGCTTCGACCCGTACCGCTACCTCGTCTTCCCGAGGCTGCTCGTGTTGATGATCATCACGCCGCTGATGACGCTGCTCGCGGACGGGGTGGGCATCCTCGGAGGCTTGGGCATCGCCGTCGCGCAGCTCGACGTATCGCCGCTGTCCTACCTGCTCTCGGTGCGCAATGCGCTCGACCTGTGGGACGTGTTCGGCGGCGCGATCAAGGGCGTGGTCTTTGGCGCCATCGTCGCGCTGACCGCGTGCGAGCGAGGCCTCGGCACGACCGGCGGCGCCGAGGGCGTTGGCCGCGCGACGACCTCGGCGGTCGTCGCCATGATGTTCTACCTGGTGCTCGCCGACACGCTGTTCGCGGTCCTCTTCAACCTGTACGGGGTGTGAGCATGGCAGCCATCAGCGTGCAGGACCTGGCGATCGGTTTCGGGGGCAGCGCCATCCAGGAGCACCTGACCTTTCAGGTAGGGACGGGCGAGGTGTTCCTGATCCTCGGTGGTTCGGGCTGCGGCAAGTCGACCCTGCTGCGGCACCTGATCGGCCTGCAAGCGCCGATGGCGGGCAGCATCGAGATCGCGGGCATCGGCGACCCCCTGGACTCGATCGCCGGCAAGCCAGCCTTCGGCGTGATGTTCCAGTCGGGTGCGCTCTTCGGCTCGATGACGCTGGCCCAGAACGTGGGCCTACCCCTGCGGCGCTGGACGAACCTCGAGCTCTCGACGATCGAGACGATCGTGCGCTGGAAGCTGCGATTGGTCGGTCTCGACGGGTTCGAGAACCACCTGCCGTCGGAGATCTCGGGCGGGATGAAGAAGCGCGCGGGGATCGCGCGCGCCATGGCCCTCGAGACGAACCTGCTCTTCCTCGACGAGCCCTCGGCGGGCCTCGACCCGGTCAGCGCGGTCGAGCTCGACGAGTTGATCCTGACCCTCAGCGCGGGGCTCGGCATGACGATCGTCATCGTGACCCACGAGCTCGAGAGCATCTTCAAGATCGGCTCGCGCTGCATCATGCTCGACAAGGAGGCGCGCGGGATCATCGCCGAGGGGGACCCGCGCGTATTGCGCGACGACCCTCCCAACTTCAAGGTCCGAACCTTCTTCCGCAGGCTCCCTGCCGGAGGCATCTGATGCTGATCCAAGAGGCGAACTACTGGAAGATCGGCCTGTTCGTCGCGAGCGGCTTTCTCGCGATCGTAGGCACGCTCTTCTACCTGGGGGCCAAGCGCCTCAGCCGCGAGAAGATCGAGTTCACCACCTACTTCGATGAGTCCGTTCAGGGCCTCGACCTGGGTGCGCCGGTCAAGATGCGTGGCGTCACGATCGGAACGGTGAGTGACATCACCATCGCCCCGGACCACCGCTTGGTGCAGGTGACCTCGGACTGCTACCTGGACTCGATGGTGCGCTTGAACCTGGGGTCCGAGGAGGCGCTCCGGAACCACGAGGCGCCCGTGCCGCCGGACCTGCGCGTGCAGCTGGCGACGACCGGGATCACGGGGGTGAAGTTCCTCCTGGTCGACTTCTTCACGAATCCCGACGACCCGCCGCCCTTGGACTTCGATGCGCCCCAGGGCTACCTGCCCTCCGCGCCGTCGACGCTGAAGAGCCTCGAGGACGGCTTCTACACGCTGGCCAACGCCTTGCCGCAGACGCTGAACGCGATCACCTCGCTGGCCGAGACCCTCGAGCGCCAGGTGGACGCGGTCGACCTGACGACGATCCAGGCCAAGGCGCTCGACCTGGTGACCCACGTGGACGACCTCGTGGTCAGCGCGAACGGGAAGCTGGCGCAGGTCGACATGCCCCAGCTCGCCAAGCTCCTCGCCGAGGACCTGACCGCCCTCAAGGAGGCGATCTGGAAGGCGGACAAGTTGCTCGACCAGATGGAGTCGGCCGAGGGTCCGCTGCGGCGCATTGCCGCCGACGTGACCACCTTGACCGAGCGCGCGAACGACCTCTTGGCCTCGACCCAGGCGGCGATCAACGACTCCGACCTGCCCGGGACGACCGAGACCCTGCGCGGCACGATCGAGTCCTACGGCACCCTGGCGAACGGTGGGCAGCGCATGTTCGACGAGACCGAGGAGACCATGGTCCTGCTGCGCGAGACGCTGGCGGCGGTGCAGTCGCTCGCCGCGACGATCGAGCGTCAACCCGGCGTGTTCCTGCAGGGCCGCCTGCCCGACTCCCCCCGACCGAAGATCCAACGATGAAGCGCCTGGCGATCCTGCTGCTGCTCCCCCTCGCGGGCTGTCTCTCCGGCCTCGGTGCGGGGGACGCCACGCCGATCCGTTACTTCAGCGCAGAGGCCGTGATCGGCTCGAGCGG
>JAQBVH010000450.1 GCA_027623615.1 Planctomycetota bacterium
CGTCGCAGGGGCGAGCGGATCCAGACCTCCAGCGCGGGCGGTGCGCCGGGGCTGGTCGTTGCGGTGGGGGTGCTCATGGGGCCTCGATCGAGAATCCTCGCTCCCCATCCGTAGACCGGTCGCGTGGGAAGGCCGGAACCTGCCCCGAACGTGGGGAGTGGGCCCGCCTGCGTTGCGGGCAGGGCCCCGAACCCCGCGCGCGGGTCGGCGTTCCTACTGACCCTCGGCCTGCGCCTTGCCGAGCCCGGCCTTCTGCATCGGGTTGGGGTCCTGCGGGCCGTCCGGGCCCAGCTTGATCCGGGTCTCGCCGATCGTCCGCGGAAAGCGGTTGTTCGTCAGGTCGGCGTCGGCCGTCTCGAGGTGCGGGTCGAGCACGACCGAGGCGACGGGCTGATGGGTGACGAGCAGCTTCTTCACGGACCCGGACTCGGTGTTCCAGAGCTCGGCCGGGATGCGGTACTCATGGGTGCTGCCGTCCTCGAAGTGCGCCTCGAGGACGACCGGGGTGACCAGGCCGCCCAGGTTCTCGAGGGATACGACGTAGAGGTGCAGGCCCTGGTCGAGCAGGTCGCGCGCCTGCTCGCTCATCTGCGCGTAGGCGACCTTGTAGGCGGCACGATCCTCGTCGGTGACGGCCAGCGGGTCGTACTCGTTGTAGAAGTCGAGCAGCTCCGGATAGCGCTCGCTGCGCAGCTCGAGGTCCTTGTTGCGCTGCTCGCTCAGGGTCGTGGGCTCCCCGGCGCGCGCCTCCTGCTGACGGCCCTTCTCGATCTCGGGGTCGAGGGTGTCGAGGGTGTACAGGTGCACGTCCGTGATCGCGACGTCGCAGTGATCGGTGGTGTAGAACCAGCCCCACCAGAACCAGTCGAGGTCCACGGCCGAGGCGTCCTCCAGCGTGCGGAACAGGTCCGCGGGCTCGGGGCGCTTGAAGCGCCAGCGGTTCGCGTACTCCTTGAAGGCGAAGTCGAACAGCTCTCGGCCCATGACCGTCTCGCGCAGGACGTTCAGCGCCGTGGCCGGCTTGCCGTACGCGTTGTTGCCGAACTGATGGATCGACTCCGAGTTCGTCATGATCGGCCGCTGCTTGGCGGACGTCATGTACGTGGTCATCTTCTTGGGCTCGCCGCGGCGGGACGGATAGTCCGCCTCCCACTCCTGCTCGGCGAGGTACTGGAGGAAGGTGTTCAGGCCCTCGTCCATCCAGGTCCACTGGCGCTCGTCGGAGTTGACGATCATCGGGAACCAGTTGTGGCCGACCTCGTGGATGATCACCGAGATCAGCCCGTACTTGGTGCGCGCGCTGTAGGTGCCGTCCTCCTCCGGCCGCGGGCCGTTGAAGCAGATCATCGGGTACTCCATCCCGCCGACCGGGCCGTTGACCGAGATCGCGACCGGGTAGGGGTAGGGGAAGGTGAACTTGCCGTACACGTCGAGCGTGTGGATGATCGCGTGGGTCGAGTAGCGGCTCCAGAGGGGCTCGGCCTCGTTCGGGTAGTACGACATGCACCACACCGGGTCGCCGTCCGCCTGGTCGTAGCGCACCGCGTCCCAGATGAACTTGCGCGAGCTGGCCCAGGCGAAGTCACGCACGTTGCGGGCGTGGAACTCCCAGGTCTTGGTGCCCTCGGCGCGCGAGTCCTCGTTGGCCTTGGCCTCCTCCGGGGTCACGATGAAGACTGGCAACTCGGCCTCCTCGGCGCTGGCCAGGCGGTCCCGCTGGGCGGCGCTGAGGACCTTGCTCGGGTTCTGGAGCGTGCCCGTCGAGGCGACCACGTGGTCCGCCGGCGCGGTGATGCGCACCAGGTAGTCCCCGAACTCGAGAGTGAACTCGCCGCGACCGAGGAACTGCTTGTTCTGCCAGCCGGTGTAGTCGGTGTAGGCGCACAGGCGCGGGAACCAGTGGGCCATCTCGTAGAGGTAGTTGTCGTCCTCCTCGAAGTGCTCCCAACCTGTGCGCCCACCGAAGCGGCGCTGATCGTTGATGGTGTACTCCCAGTCGAGGGCGAACACGAACGACTCGCCGCTCTCGAGGGGCTCGGGCAGGTCGATGCGCAGCTGCGTGCCGCTGGTGGCGGTGTGCAGCTCGTGCCCGTCCGCGTCGCGCACGTTGCTCACGGTCGCGCTGCCGTCGAACTCCTTGCGCGCCAGATCGTTGAGCATGCGCTGCATGGAGTAGTCCTCGAGGTCGGGCGCGAGCGAGGTCGTCACCGCATGGGACTCGGGCGCGAAGATGTTCGGGTCGATCTCCACCCACAGGTAGGTCAGCGTGTCCGGCGAGTTGTTGTGGTAGGTGACCCGCTCGCTCGCGAGGATGCGCTGGTGCTCGTCGTCGAGGGTGACGTCGATGACGTAGTCGACGCGCTGCTGCCAGTACTCGTGCCCCGGCGCGCCCGAGGCGGTGCGCGTGTTGTTCGGGGTCGGCAGCAGGACGCCGAGCTGGGCGAACTTGTCGTCGTCCCGGTCGTGCTGGCCGTCGAGGGTCGAGGCGGCGATGCCGAGGCCGAGGAGCAGGGCGAAGGCGGCGGGGAGCTGGAGGCGGCGCATGATCGATGGAGAGGTGCCGAAGGTGACCTGACAGCGTAGCAGAGGGGTTTGCGGGCGACGGTTCGGGTGGGGTCAGTCTCGGGGCGAGATCGCTGATTGCATGGATCCGGTCCGAGACGCTGGGGTGCGGGCCGCGGCGGCTACTCTGGGCGTCCCCGCTCGTCCGGCTACTGCGACCAACGAAGACCAATGAAACTCTCGATCGCCTTGCTTCCCGCGAGCCTCCTCTGGGCCAGCTGCGTCTCCGACGTCGGCCTGACCCGCTCCGGATTCCTGTCCACCTACGCAGGCCTCGAGGCCGTCCCCGGCGAGCGCGCCCGCGAGACCTGGTTCGCGGAGGGTCTCGACTTGAGCGGCTTCCACGCGGTGATCGTCGACCCGATCGAGCTGCGGCTCGAGTCCACGACGACCGACCGGCTCAGCCCGTCCCAGGCGGCGCTGCTCCAGGAGCACTACGCCGCGTGGGTCGTCGAGGGGCTGGGCGAGCGCTTCACGGTCACGAACGAGCAGGGACCCGGCGTCCTGCGCGTGCGCACCGCGTTGACCGAGGCGGACACGATCAACCTCGCGGCCAACTGGATCATGGGCGTGATCGTCCTGTGGCCCTTCGACTACGGCGGCGGGACCCTCGAGGTTGAGGTCGTCGACAGCCAGAGCGGCGAGCGCATGGCGGCGATGGTCAACGCCGACCGCGCCACGGCCTGGAACGGCTTCCAGGCGATGATCCGCATCGGGCACGTTTGCCAGGCGGCGCAGGAGACGGCGGGCTGGGTGGCGTCGACGTTGGCGCCGCTGGAACCGGCGCCGCGCTGATCCATCAGTCGTCGATCTTGATCCGGCGAGATCCCTGGGTTCCGAGCATGTGGACCTGGGGCTCCTCGCCGGGGAACAGACCCACGGAAGATTCCGGGATGGTGACGAAGCCCTCCGTGGTCCTGTTGGTGCGGGCGACGACGTAGGGGCCGCCGGTACCAAACGCCTGCAGGAGCTCAGCGAGGTCCTGGTTGTCGGTCAATCTCAGCGAGCCGTAGGTCGACCAGCTGGATTGCGCTCCGAGGTATACGAGCGGCTCGCCGCCGCCGTGGCGCAGGAAGCGCAGGTGAGACGTGTCGCCGTGGTGGTTGTCGTCTTCGAGGTAGAGCTCGGTGCGCGGGTGCCCTTCGATGTCCCGGAACACGAGGCGCGGCATTCGCTCGATCTCCCGTGGCGGGAAGAGCTCGGACAGCTCCGGGGCGGTCGGCTCGGACAGCTCCGGGGCGGTCGGCTCGACGCGCGCGAGCTCGAACGCCGCGCGCTCCCGACCCTGATCGTCATAAAGGAACACCCCGGGCTCTCCGTGGTCGTTCCACCCCAGCTCGATGCGCACGGTGCCCTCGGCGTCGCGCACCTGCACGACCTCGCGGTCCTCCGGCTCCTGGGGCCACGCCCAGCTCACCGGCACCGCCAGCGCCGCGAGCAGCAGTCCGCCGCGCATCCATCTCACCTGCCGTTCGAGTCGCTCGAGTCGTTCGTCCATGCTGCGCCTCCGGGATCGTGGGTCTGATGTGACCCTACCGAGGGGGCGGACGGGGGAGCTACCGCACGACCCCGAACAGCCGCTCGCGGTTGACCT
>JAQBVH010000451.1 GCA_027623615.1 Planctomycetota bacterium
CACTACCTGAATTCCACCTGAGTTTACGAATCGTTTGCCGTAAGTTTCTCACCCCTAGGGCTTGCGGAATTCGGAATCCAGGCCAGTTCTACCCCCGTATCTCCACACGGAGATACACTCTCGCTGTCCGGGTTCCCGGGCTGCTTTCCAATAGCGGAGCGATCGGTCCCTCGAGCCGACCTCCCTGGCGACGCCTCTGGAGCAGTCTTTCGGTGCCTGGGGCAAATCCGGCGAGCCCACTCGCCGAGCCTCGTCGTCGCGTTGATCCCTGGACCCCATTGATGGTCGGTCAGGGGCGCAGCCTCGAGGGACCTGAGACCCCCGCGGTCGTGTCGTACGGCCATGTCGTGCGCCTACGGTCCGTCCTGCACGCCCGGTGTCCGCAGTCCAGCGTCCCCCAGTTTCTTCCCCCTTCCATTTTTCCATTTTGCCGAGCGATCCGGAGTTCACGCGCGCCATCGAGGAGGTCAAGCTCCGCGCCGATCTCGTCGAGGTCGTGCGGGAGCGGATTCCCGAACTGCGCAAGCGCGGACGCCTGTGGGAGGCCTGCTGCCCCTTCCACGAGGAGCGCACGCCGTCGTTCAAGGTCGACCCCACCCGTGAGACGTGGCGTTGCTACGGCGCCTGTCAGGACGGAGGGGACGTGATCAGCTTCGTCCAGAAGGGCAACCATCTCGAGTTCGCCGATGCCCTCGAGCTGCTTGCCGCGCGGCACGGGGTCGAGCTGCCGCGCCGGGGTCGGCGTGACCGGGACGGGGACGACCCCGGTCTGGTCGCCTTGGCCTCGGCCGATCGGTTCTTCCAGTCCCAGCTGCGCACTGGAGAGGGGCGCGCAGCCCTGGACTACCTGCGTGCGCGTGGCCTGAGCGACAACACCCTCGAGGCCTTCGGGATCGGCTACGCGCCCCGCGGGGGCCAGGCCCTGGTCCAGTTCGCCAAGGAGGAGGGACCGGCGCGCTCCGCATGGGAGAAGGCCGGCCTGGTGCGCATCTCCGAGAAGGATGGCGAGGCCTACTCGTTCTTCCGCGGTCGCCTGATCATCCCCATCCGGGACGTGAAGGGGCGCACGGTCGGCTTCGGCGCGCGGCGCCTCGACGACGGCGAGCGCTCCGGGCCCAAGTACATCAATACCCCCGAGACGCCCTGGTTCCACAAGGGACGGCTGATCTACGCCCTCGATCGCGCGATCGACGAGGTGCGGCGCGGGGGCCACCTCGTCCTGTGCGAGGGCTACACCGACGTGATGGCTGCCCACCAGGTGGGCATCGCCATCGTCGGTGCAGTGCTAGGGACGTCGACCACCGCCGACCACGCCGCCCTGGTGCGGCGCGCGGGGGCGCGGCGCGTCTCGCTCGTCTTCGACGGGGATGAGGCCGGGCGCCAGGCTGGTTGGCGTGCCCTCGAGGGCCTGCTCCCGCTCGACATCGACATCGACGTGGTGCGTCTGCCCAAGGGCCAGGACCCGGCCGACGTCCTCCTGGAGTCCGGTCCGCAGCCCTTCCTCGCCCTGCTCGAGCAGGCCCAGGATTGGTTCGCGTTCGTCGCCGACGGGCTCTCCGCGCTCAGCGGCCGCGAATTGGCCGCCGAGACCGACCGGGCCCTGCAGCTGCTCGACCGCGTGGGCAAGCCGGTCCTGCGCGACGACCTGATGCGCCGCCTGTCAGCGCACCTGGGCATGCCGATCGAGACCCTGCGCCAGGCGTGGCGCCAGCTGCCCGAACATCGCCGTGAGGCGGCCCGGAGCGAGCATGCGCAGGCGCCCCGCCCCCGGCAACAAGCTCCCGATCAGCCGGTGGACCGCGCGGTGGCTGAGGCCTACAAGGCCGCCGCCGCCGCCGTCCTGACGGACGCGGGCCTCGTGCCGCGCATCCGGCCCTGGGTTTCCAGCTGTCCGAACCCGCACCTGCGGGTCGTCCTCGAAGCGATCCTCGAGCTGTTCGACGACGAGGACGCGGACCTGGACGTGAACGCGGTCATGAACCACCTCGAAGACCACCCCGTGCGTAACCACGTGCCCTCACTCGAGGAGCACGCGCGCGCGGCGGACTGCTCCCCTCTCCAGCTCCTGGACCAAAGCCTGTCCTTCCTCGCGTCCCACGCACAGAAGGCCGAGAAGCGCCGCTTGAGCGAGCGTGTCGGCGAACTGCAACGCGCGTCGGAGGCCGGGGATCCGGCGGCGGCCCCAGAGCTGGAAGCCACCTTGGAACGATTGACCCAGATGCATCGGGCAGATCCCGATGTGATCGGTGCGGCTCCGAACGGAGAACCATCCCAGCACCAGCCGCTTCACCCCTGAACGAGCCACGCACCACCAGTCCAACCTGGGCCTCTCTCCAGGTTCTCAAGCTTCCGGCCGCGACGGCCGGGCCGCCACCGCGGCCGAACGTCGACCTACCCATGACCGACAAGATCGAAGAAACGATCAAGCTGCTCACCGACGAGGGCCGCCGCAAGGGGTTCCTCACCTACGCGGAGATGTCCAAGCTCATGGACGACCAGTTCATTCCGCCCGAGCGGATGGACCAGGTCTTCATCGGGCTCGAGGACGCTGGCATCGACGTGGTCGACGACGACGACGCCAGCCCCGCAGCGGCCGCGACCGAGACCCTGACCAAGTCGCCCGCCAAGGCCAAGAAGCTGACCCCGGACTTCCCGCGCGGCGTGCTGCCCGAGAAGATCGATGATCCGGTGCGCATGTATCTCACCCAGATGGGTGAGATTCCGCTGCTCACGCGCGACCAGGAGATCTTCCTCGCCAAGACGATCGAGATCACCCGCAAGCGCTTCCGCAAGAAGTGCATGGGCTCGGGGATGTGCATGGTCGAGTCGATCGCGACGCTGGACCAGGTCAAGGCGGGCGAGTTGGCCTTCGACCGCACCCTCAAGGTCAACCCGAACCCCAAGCCGGACGACAATCCCAAGATCGTCGAGACCCTGGGCAAGCAGTTCTTGGCCAAGCGTCTGCCGATCAACATCCTGACGATCAAGCGGCTCCACGAGAAGATCATCGAGGAGTACCGCCCGATGGTCACCGAGCAGGAGAGCAAGGCGGACCGCTCGGCCCGTCTGGCGCGCGTCCAGAACCTGCGCCGCAAGCTCATCATCCTGATCGAGGAGTGCCACCTGCAGATCAAGAAGGTGCGTCCCTACGTCGAGGTGATGGAGGACCATTACCGCGAGGTGCGCTCGATCGAGCGCAAGCTCGAGCAGGCGCGCAAGGCCGGTGACGCTACGGTCGCCGAACTCGAGCAGCAGCTGATCGAGCTCGAGGTGACTGCCCTGGAGCCGACCCCGCGCCTCAAGCGGCGCATCGACCAGGTCGTGCTGCACTACGAGGAGTACGAGGAGGCCAAGCGCCAGCTCTCGAGCGGCAACCTGCGCCTGGTGGTCTCGATCGCCAAGAAGTACCGCAACCGCGGGCTCTCCTTCCTGGACCTGATCCAGGAGGGCAACACTGGCCTGATGAAGGCGGTGGAGAAGTACGAGTACCGGCGCGGCTACAAGTTCTCGACGTACGCCACGTGGTGGATCCGCCAGGCGATCACCCGCTCGATCGCGGACCAGGCGCGGACGATCCGCATCCCGGTCCACATGATCGAGACCATGAGCAAGCTGCGCAACGTCACCAAGAAGCTGGTCCAGACCAAGGGGCGCGAGCCGTCGGTCGAGGAAGTGGCCGAGGCCACCGGCATCACGGTTGAAGAGGCCAAGCGGGTGATGAAGATCAGCAAGCACCCCATCAGCCTCGACCGTCCCATCGGCGAGTCGGACGACAGCTACTTCGGTGACTTCATCGAGGACGAGTCGGCCGAGAGTCCGATGGCGGCCGCGGGCCAGGAGATGCTGAAGGAGCGCATCGACGATGTGCTCTCGACCCTGACCTTCCGTGAGCGCGAGATCATCAAGCTGCGCTACGGCATCGGGGACGGCTACACCTACACCCTGGAAGAGGTCGGCCGCATCTTCCGCGTCACGCGCGAGCGCGTGCGTCAGATCGAGGCCAAGGCCGTGCGCAAGCTGCGCCACCCGGTCCGTGCCCGCCAGCTGGCGAGTTTCCTCGAGGGCGTACAGCTCCCGGAGGAAGTCGACGGCATCGACTTCTGATCGGACGCTGACCCCGCGCGAACGCCCCGGTCTCCTGTGGGAGTCCGGG
>JAQBVH010000452.1 GCA_027623615.1 Planctomycetota bacterium
CCTGCTCACCCGCGTCCTCGTCTCGCTGCTCGGTGCCTCGATCCACGCCTTCGCGATCGTGCTGGCGGTGTTCCTGGTCGGCATCGGCCTCGGCTCACGCTGGATCGACCCGCAGGCGTGCGGCGAGGACGAGGACGCGCACCGTCGTCTGTTCTTCCGCTGCGCGCTGGCCGTCCCGCCCCTGGTGCTGGCCGCCCTGGCGCTGCTCGAGTGGCGCACCGGCAGCGCGGACCTGTTCTCGGGTGTGACCAACCGGATGCCGGTCGGCGTGTCGGTCACGCGGCTGTGGTGGGGCCACGCGCTGCTCGCTGCGATTGCGCTGCTGCCCCCGACGATCGCGTTCGGGCGCGCCTTGCCCAGCGCTGCGGCCGCGGTCGCGGTGCGCAGGCCGGGTTGGGGCACCGAGCGCGCCCTCGGCAGTGTCTATGCGGCGAACACCCTGGGGGCCCTCCTGGGAGCCCTGCTGGCCGCCTTCCTGCTGCTCCCGATCACCGGCCCGCGCGTCGGCGTCGCCGTCGCGCTGGCGCTGGCCTTCGCCGGCGCCTTGCTGGCCAGACCCCAGGGCCGGTTCGTCGCCGGCGCGCTCGGCGCGAGCGCCCTGTTCGGCCTCGTCGCCCTGCAGCCCGGTCCGAGCCCCGCAGGCACCGAGCGCCTGCTCGTGGCCCACGGTCCCCACGCCACCGTCAGCGTCGAGGAGCGCGACGGAGTGCGCTCGCTGCGGGTCAACGGCAAGGTCGTCGCGACGAGCGCGCCGGTCGACCTGCGCCTGCAGCGTCTGCTCGGACACGTGCCCGGTCTCCTGCACGGCGAGGTGCGCAGCGCGCTCTGCATCGGCATGGGCACCGGCACGACCGCGGGCTCCCTGCTCGACCTGCCGACGCTGACCGAGCTGACCGTGGTCGAGATCGCCTCCGCCGTGCCCCGCGGCGCGGCGCTGTTTCGCGCTTGGAACGGGGGCCTGCTCGAGGACCCACGCACGGAGGTGATCGTCGGGGATGGCCGCCATCACCTCGCCCACGGAGCGCGCGGCTGGGACCTGATCACCGCCGACCCGATCCACCCCTGGACGGCCGGGTCGAGCGACCTCTACTCCCTCGAGCACTTCGAGCGCATGTGCCAGCGCCTCAACCAGGGCGGCATCGCGAGCCAGTGGTTGCCCCTCTACCAGCTCTCCGAGGAGGACGTGCGCACCGTGATCGCGAGCTGGTGCGCGGCCTTCCCCCACACCTCGGCCTGGTTGACCGCCTACGACCTCGTGTTGGTCGGCTCGCCCGGGCCGGCACCAGGCCCGCGGGCCCTTGTTGGTCGGGACCTCGCGCCGCGCCTGGCCGAGGCCCTGGCCGGGGCCGGGATCAGCTCCGGGACAGAGCTCGCGGCCCTGTGCGTGGCGGACGACCCCGCGCTGCGCGCATACGCCGAGGGCACCCCGCCCATGCGCGACGATCGCCCGGTCCTCGAGTTCCGCGCGCCCAGGAGCTTCCTGCTCGGCTACAGCGTCGAGGCCCTGCGCTGGTCCGGAAGGGACGAGTTCGTGGGGGCCCTGCCTGCGGCCGCGCAGCCCCGCGCTCGGGAAGTGCGCGCAGCGCTGGGACGCTTCCTCGAGCGGCTGCCCCAAGGTTGGACCGCCGCGGCCCGGCAGTACGGCGCAGAACTCCTGGCCCTGCCGCCCCTCGAGACCGAGGACTAGGTCCGGGCCCGGCGAGCGCGCCTCGGGTATCCTTCTCGGCCCCATTCCGCGCCGTCTCCTCCCGCGGACACCCCTTATGAAGATCGCAGTCACCGGCGCTACCGGGTTCATCGGCGGCTACATGGTCCGCGGCATGGCCGCCGCGGGACACGAGGTCCGCGCGTTCGTACGCCCCGGCCGTGAGTCCGCCCTGGTCGTGCCTCCCGAGCTGAAGGACAGGGTCGAGCTGCACATCGGCGACCTCACCGACCGGGAGAGCGTGATGGGGTTCTCGAAGGACTGCCGCTTCCTGATCCACCTGGCCTCGGCCCACGACCACTTCACCCAGGAGCACATGCAAGCGGTGAACGTGACGGGGACCGAGAACCTGGTCGCCGACTGCGAGCAGAACGCGCCCGAGGATTTCCAGCTGATCAACGTGGCCTCGGCCGTGATCGGCATGCCGGTCTACTCGTACTACCGCGACTCCAAGCGGGTGCAGGAGAAGATCGTGCGCGCCTCCAGCCTGCGCTGGGCGTCCTTCCGCCCCACCCTGGTCTACGGCGTCGGCGACTACCGGCACACCGCCCTCCTGTTGCAGCGCTGCGGCGCGAAGAAGGGCACGTACTGGGTCCCCCACGAGGGCCTCTCCAAGATCAACCCCGTGCACGTGGACGACATGGTCGACGTCGTGCGCACGTTCTTCGAGTACGAGCGCGGGCGCGAGGACTTCCGCGTGTTCGAGATCGCCGGGCCCGAGGGCGTGGCCTTCAACGACTTCGTCGACCTGACGATCGCGGCCACCGGCGGCGGCGTGAAGCGCAAGAACATCCCGCGCCGCTGGGTCGAGCGCATGATCTTCCTCAAGGGACTCTTCAAGGACGTCACCAAGGAGCGTCGCGGCGCGGGCTACTTCTCCCTGCACCACGAGCACGACATCCGGCCCGCCCAGGAGGAGCTCGGCTTTGCGCCGCGCACCTTCGCGGAGGGCATCCAGGAGGTCGCCAAGGGAGACTGGTGGCGCCACGAGGACCACGAAGCGGCGTTCGCCGCTGGCCAGGCACCGCGCCTCGGCATGGGCGGGGTCTGAGCGTCGCCCGCACGAAAGTTCGTGCGTGCAGACAGCGCGGGCGCCTACCCTCTGTGCGTGATCGCCTTCGAGGGAGCCCGTAAGCGCTACATCGACGACGCCGGCGCGAACCACGTGGCGCTCGACGGGCTCGACCTCACGGTCGCCTCGGGGGAGACCCTGGCGCTGATCGGTCCGAGCGGCTCCGGCAAGACCACCGCGCTGCGGCTGGTCAACCGCATGCTCGAGCTGGACGGCGGTGCGGTGAGGATCGACGGGGAAGACGTGCGCACGCTCGACCCGATCGCGCTCCGTCGGCGCGTGGGGTATGTCGTCCAACGCGGCGGGCTGCTCCCGCACCTCACCGCCCGCGAGAACGTCGGGCTGCTCGGCGAGGTCGAGGGGCACGCGCCCGATGTACTCGCAGCGCGGGTGGATGAGCTGCTGAGCATGGTGCGCCTGGACCCCGGTCAGCACGGCAAGCGCTACCCGGCGCAGCTCAGCGGCGGGCAACGCCAACGGGTCGGCGTGGCACGCGCGCTGTACCTGGAGCCGCAGCTCGTGCTGCTCGACGAGCCCTTCGGCGCCCTCGACCCGATCACGCGCCGCGAGCTCCAGGAGGAGCTGGGCGCGCTGCTGGAGCCTGCGACCGCGCTGCTCGTCACCCACGACCTGCGCGAGGCCTTTCGCATGGCGGACCGCACAGCGCTCCTGCGCGCCGGGGAGCTGCTCGAGGTCGGCAGCCAGGCGGAGCTCGAGGCGTCGCCCGATCCGTGGGTGCAGCGCTTCCTGGAGGCGCAACGTGGTTAGGTTCTCGGTCCGTTGGCTCGCCGCCCTGTGGCTCACCGCGCTGGGGCTCGCGGCCCTGGGGATCGGCGCCGGCCTGACCGCCAGGCAGGACCTGGTCGTCGGGTCGAAGCCGTTCACCGAGAGTCGACTCCTGGCCGAGATCCTGGCTCAGGCGATCGAGGCCGAGACCGACCTCGAGGTCGAGCGCAAGACCCTGAGCGGCACGCTGCTCTGCGTCGCGGCGCTGCAGGGTGGGCGCATCGACGTGTACCCCGAGTACACGGGAACGGGCTGGGCCGAGATCCTCAACTTGCCGGGCCGTCCCGCCGAGGCGCTCGAGACCTACGTGACCGTCGCCCGTGGGTCGCGCGAGCTGGGGCTGGAGTGGCTCGCGCCGCTCGGGCTGAACAACACGTACGCGATCGCGATGTCGCGCGCGACCGCCGAGGAGCGCGGCCTCGCCTGCCTCTCGGACCTCGTGGGGCAGGACGACCTGCGGGCGGGCTTCAGCATCGAGTTCGTGGGCCGCGCGGACGGGTGGACGGGGCTTGCTCCGTTCTATGGGCTGGAGCTGGCGGAGGGGCGCTCGATGGAGCACGCGCTGGCCTACGAAGCGCTCGAGGCCGG
>JAQBVH010000453.1 GCA_027623615.1 Planctomycetota bacterium
CGAGCGCCGCCTGCAACGCCTCGTCCGACTCCGGGAAGCGGCCCAGGTCGTTCGTCTCGACGATCCAGCGATCGAGCAGCGTACGCAGCTCGCCCAGGGCCTGGGCATGCCGGGGGTCGTGCACGAGGTTCACGGTCTCGTGGGGGTCGGCGGCGAGGTCGTAGAGCTCCTCGGCGGGGCGGTGGGGGCTGGCGAAGGCGGCCTCGACCTCGTTCAGCTGCCCCTCGGCGAAGAGGCGGCGATAGGTCTCGAGCTCCGGGCGACCGTCCCGGTACTGGGGCTGGAGGTACGGCCGGTCGGTCATGAAGTTGCGGAGGTACTTGTAGCGCTGCGTGACCACGGCGCGGATGCGATCGATCGTGTAGTCACAGCGATCGCGGGCAGCGACCCAGTGATCGCGGGCGTAGTCCGGCGCGAAGACGTCGCGGCCCTGCGTGTGGGGCGGGAGGTTCACTCCGGCCAGGGCCAGCGTCGTCGCGGAGAGGTCGATGCCGCCGATCAGGTCATCGCGCACTGCGCCTGCCGGGATACCCGGCCCGGCGATGATGCAGGGCACGCGGATGCCGCCCTCGTAGAGGAACTGCTTGTGGCGCATCAGCGACATGCCGTGGTCCGAGAAGAAGACGATGACCGTGTTCTCGTACAGGCCTGCGTCCTTCAGGGCCGCGACGATGCGACCCACCTCCGCGTCCAGGTTCAGGATCGTGTCGTAGTGATTGGCGATCGCCTCGCGGATGTCAGGGTGATCGGGGTAGTAGGGCGGGACCGGGACGGCTGCCCGGTCGACGACCTTCTTCGCGCGCGCCTTGCCCCCCGCGAGCTGGATCTGACCGAAGAACGGCCGCCCGTCGGTGCGGGAGTTCCAGTAGCGACCCTCGGGCGCGTCCACGAAGCCCATCTTGCCGCTGTGGTGATCGTAGAGCTGATCGATGTCGTAGACGAAGTTGTAGTGCAGCTTCCCCTCGTTGAAGGTGTGGTACCTGGCGAGGCGCAGGATCTCGGGGATCGTGCGCACGCCGAGGTAGTTGGGGTCCCACACCGTCATCTCGATCCCGCGCCAGGTCTCGAAAGAGCTGTAGTGCTGGTGCGCACCGATGCTCGTCTGGTGCATGCCGGTGATGATCGCAGAACGCGTCGGGCTGCAGACCCCGGCGGGCATGTAGGCTCGCGTGAAGCGCGTGCCCGTCGCCGCGAGGGCGTCGATGTTCGGCGTCTCGGTCACCCCATCGCCATAGCAGGACATCCAGTCGTTCGTGTCCTCGACGTAGATCCACAGGACGTTGGGGCGGGAGGTGTCGCTGGGTAGGGCGTCGGCTCGTTGCTGCGCGGTGACGGGGGCCGCGGCGGCCAAGAGCAGGAGGAGGCGGGGGAGGTGCATCCTCAGACTGTAGACCGGGGCGGGAGTCAGGGGCCGCCGCGATCCTGGAGCTTGCACGGATCGTGGGAGCTCCTAGCCTGCAGGCATGAAACCTAGCTGCATGCCTCTCGGAGTCGCCGCGTTGCTCGCGTTCGGATGCACCGCGGCGCCCGGCGACCGCGCAGCGCATCCGGACGCTCCGCCCTGGACCTGGGCCGACGTCGAGCTGATGGGGCACCGCAGCGTGGACCGCGCGGCGATCCTGGCCGAGCTCGGGTTCCAAGCCGGCGCCCCCTATGCGACGGACCGCGAGGGGTGGGCGCGCGCCGCGCGGCACTTGGAGGAACACTTCGGGTTTGCGCAGGTGCACGTCTCGGCGGTGCGCTTCGTCGATCGCCGCGCCTACCTGGTCGTCGACGTGGTCGAGGTTGGGGAAGAGCACCGTGGTCGCTTTCGCCCGGCTCCCGCGGGGGCGGAGCCGCCCATCGACGCCGAGGTCCTGACGCTGTTCGAGCGACTCGGTGAGCTGCGCGCCCTGGGCTTCGAGCAGGGCAGCCCCGCGAGTGAGCTCGCGGACGATGGATTCCTCGACTTCGATGATCCGGCCCTGCACGCCATCGCCCTCGAGCTGCGCCGCGTGGTCCCCGCGCACCGGGAGGCGCTGATCGGGATCCTCCACCGCGACGCCGACCGGGAGAAGCGCTCCGACGCAGCCACCCTCCTGAACTGGGGCGGCGAGGTCGCGGACTCGATTGCCCGGGTGCACGTCTGCGCGGACGACCCGGACGTGGGCGTGCGCAACAACGTGACGCGTTTCCTCCTGCACTACCTCGGGCGCGTCGAGTCGGCGGAGGTGCGCCGCGCGTTGATCGAGCAGCTGGCGCGCCAGCTCGGGCGCCCCTCCCACGCGGACCGCAACAAGGCCGTCTACGGGCTCCTGCACCTCGTGGAGTCCTGGCCGGAGGACGCGCGCGTCGTGCGGCACCTCGCCGGCGCCGGGCTGCACGAGCTGGCCGACCGGAGCATCCTCTCCAACGTGGGCGACCCGGCGCGCCAGCTGCTCGAGATCCTCGCCCAGCGTCGCGTCCAGGCGCCGCCCGCCGAGCTCGGGCTGGACCCCTTCTACGCCAAGTACGTGGAGGCGAGCGGCTACCCGATCGTCGCCTCCGCCGCGGTCAACGACTTCGCGTTGCTCGAGGCTGCCTACCTGGTCGACCTGCTCCTCGCGCGGCGACCGGACGTGCGCGAGGCCATGATCGCAAGCGGCTCGCGGCTGATCGTGATGGGGTACAACGAGTTCACGACCGACATGCCCGAGTACCGGGAGATGACGCCGAAGGACTACTGGGATCGGCGCGCCAGGGGCCTGGGCGGCTCGCGCACCGACCCGGTCTGTAGCTGCGCGGAGGAGAACGTGCTCGCCTTCCCTGGCGACCCCTACCACGCCGAGAACATCGTCATCCACGAGTTCGCGCACAACATCCACCTGCGCGGGATGGTCAACGTGGACCCGACCTTCGACGAGCGCGTGAAGTCCGCCTACGTCGCGGCGGTCGAGGGTGGGCTGTGGCGCGGCAAGTACGCCTCGACCAACCACCACGAGTACTTCGCGGAGGGTGTCCAGTCCTGGTTCGACGACAACCGCGAGGACGACCACGATCACAACCACGTGAACACCCGCGCGGAGCTGATCGCTTACGACCCTGGGCTCGCGGACCTGTGCCGTGAGGTGTTCGGCGACACGGAGCTCACGTACACGAAGCCGACGACGCGGCTGACCGGGCACCTCGAGGGCTACGACCCGAGCACGGCGCCGACCTTCGAGTGGCCCGCGCACCTCCGGGAGGTGGGCCGCAAGATTCGGGAGGACGCGGAGAAGCGCGAATAGGCGACCCCATTGGGGCCGCCAACGCTGCCTCCCGAGGCGTGGCTGTTGCTTGGCGCAAGGGTATGACGTCTGGAGCGAACGCCAGCGACCCCCGCTCCCGGCTCGCAGCCCTCGCCAACGTGGGCGCAAGGGAGATTGCACTAGGCGACTCGACGTCCGCGGTCCTCGCCGGCCTCGTCGCGCCAGGCATCGAGGTACTCCTGCAGGGCGTCGGCCACGCCCCAAAGCACCTCCTGGAGCGAGTCACTGGCGTTCTGGAGCACGCTCAACTCCTGCTGCTCGACGCTCTGCTTCGTGAACGTCGATGGGCGCACCACGCAGGTCGGGCCCATGCCCATGCTCGAGCAACGCTACGAGAACCTCGGCCTCGACCCGGCGACGGGTGATGAGCGCTGGTCCCGCCGGGCCCACCCCGACCTGCGCGGCACGCTGGTCCACGGAGACCGGGTGCTCTACGTCCGCGAGGGCTCCATCGAGGCGCGCGGCGGCGCCTGTGGAGCCTGCCGACCGAGGGCGAGACCTCCGCGCGCCCGACCGTCGCGGCCGGGCGGCTGATCGTCTGTACCGAGGACGGTCGGATCGGCGTCTATCCGCTCGACTGACCGGTCACGACCGCGAGGCGCCACGCAGGGGGCCAGGAAGCGCGGGTCGGCTGTCCGGGAGTGAGGCGCCGCGCAGGTCGGGTTACGCTGGTGCCTACCCTGCGGTCGACCGATCGTGCTGGGCATATGGTGTCGGTGCCGGATGAGGAATGGCGCCTGGAACCATGACCCCAGCCCCAGGAGGAATCTCCCATGCAGCGTCTCAGCATTGCCTCGAGCCTCGTCCTCGCTACGCCTGCGTTCGCACAGGATCTGGTCGATGAGCTCTACGGCGCGGGCGGGGGGGATCGCTTCGGCGCCGCG
>JAQBVH010000454.1 GCA_027623615.1 Planctomycetota bacterium
CAGGCTGGCGATCGACTCGTGGATCGCGAGCCAGGTCCGGTTGTGTCCGCCGAGCAGGTAGCGCCGTCCTCGCTCCCCGCGCTCGAGGGCGGCCAGGCATCCGCGCGCCACGTCGTCGGCGCGGGCCATTGTTCCTCCTCCGGGCGGCACCCTGCCGACCTTGCCCGCGAGCACGGCGGCGACCATGCCGCCCGCGGGCTCGCCGTCCGCCCGTGCCCCGTGCATCCCGCCCGGGTTGACCACGCACAGCTCGAGGCCGCCCTTGGCAGCGGCGAGGGCGCGCTCTTCGGCTTCACGTTTCGAGGTGAAGTACATCGCCCGCGGTCGACCCTGGCCGGCCCAGGGCTCGTTCTCGTTCATCGGCGTCGGGCTGCGTCGCGCGCCCACGGCCCCGACGGTGGAGACGTGCACGACCCGCGCGATCCCACGCTTGCCCGCCGCGCGGTAGAGCGCCGAGCTGCCCTCGACGTTGATGCGGCGCTGCTCTTCGTTCTGGCGTGACCAGTAACCCATCCGCGCGGCGCAGTGCACGAGTCCGTCCGCGCCGCGCAGGGCGTTGTGGAGGGAGCGCTCGTCGGTCAGGTCGCCGACGTGCAGCGCGACGCCGAGCTCCGCGAGCCAGGTGGCGTCCCGCCCCGGTCGCACGAGCGCGCGCACCGTGTGACCCGCCTCCACCAGGAGCCGGGCGACGTGGCCGCCCAGGTAGCCTGTCGCGCCCGTGACGAGGGTTTCCATTGCGCTCCAGGCTACTGCCCCTAGCCTGAAGGTCCTCCCGTTTGGTCGGCCGCATTCTTTTTCGGAATTGGTCGTCGCTGCTCCCGCCCGCCCGGGGTCTGGTCCATTGGCACTTCCCCTGCCTCGCATCACAGCATGGGCATTCGCAACTACCTCCGCGGCACGGTCTTCCTCTCCCACGCGGTCAAGCACTTCCGCACGACCCGGCTGCGCAGGACGCACCCGTACGGGATCATCCCCGAGCGACCCTCGCGGGTGATCGTCGAGCCGACCAACGCCTGCAACCTCGCCTGCTCCTACTGCGGCAACAAGGACATGGTGCGGCCCTGGACGTACCTGCCCATGGATCGCTTCCGCGAGCTGATCGCGCAGATGGAGGAGCTGGGCGTCCCGCGCATCACGCTGCACACGATCGGCGAGTCGACGATGCACCCCGACCTGCCCCAGATGATCTCCGTCGCGAAGGCGGCCGGGATCACGGCGACCCTGTCGACCAACGGCACGCTCCTGACGGAGGAGATGTGCACGGCCCTGGTCAAGGCCGGCCCCGACATCCTCAACGTCAGCGTCGACGCGGCCGACCCCGAGAAGCTCAGGGCGATCCGGCCGGGCATCAACCCAGAGGAGGTCCTCGCCGGGATGCGGCGCCTGCGGCGCATCCGCGACGAGCACGGAGAGGTGACCGACTCGCCCTGGGGCGAGGTCAAGCTGCCCTCCCTGGTCGCGACGAGCGTGATCACGCGCTACTGGGACAAGGCCGAGGAGCAGGCCTGGTTCGAGATGTACGGGCCGCTGATGGACGACGTCTTCTTCCACTGGCCCAACTCCCACGCGGGCTACGTGCCCGACGAGCCCCACAAGCGCCGCGGGATCCTGCCGCCGAAGATGCGCGACTGGCTCTACAAGAAGGTGCGCTACAGCTGCCACTACCCGTGGGACGCGCTCTTCCTCCTCTCGGACGGCACGATGTCGGTCTGCCGCTTCGACTTCGACGCGCGGGTCGAGGTCGGGCGCTTCCCCGAGAGCTCCCTGCTCGACCTCTGGAACGGCCAGAAGATGATGAGCCTGCGCAAGGCCCACATGGACTTCGACTTCAAGGACTGGTCGACCTGCGAGGACTGCAACGCGACCTTCTACGAGAACCGCCACGAGCACTACCTGCGCAGCCAGAGCATCAAGAAGCGCAACGGCTACGTCGCCGAGCGCGACATGTGGCTGACGCCGGAGCCGATGAAGGCGCGGCGCGAGAGGGGCACGGGGGCCATCCAGATCTGAAGGGCGCGGGTAGACTGACCGCGTGCCCGAGTACCCCGAAGTCGAGGCGTACCTCGCCGCCCTGCGCGTCAAGACCGAAGGTCAGGTGTTGCGCGCGATCCGGCTGAAGAGCCTGTTCCTCGTGCGCACGGTCGACCCGCCGCTGGCGAGCGTGCACGGCAAGCGCGTCGTCGGTCTCGAGCGCATCGGCAAGCGCATCGTGTTCGCGTTCGAGGACGAGCACTTCCTCGTCCTGCACCTGATGGTGACCGGTCGTCTGCGCTGGCGCAAACCCGGCGCGGGGCTCCCGGGCAAGGCCGGGCTGGCTGCGTTCGACTTCGACGAGGGCAGCCTGATCCTGACCGAGGCCAGCACGCAGAAGCGCGCGTCGCTGCACCTGGTGGTCGGCCGCGCAGCCCTCGCCGCCCACGACCCCGGCGGCATCGAGCCGCTCGAGTGCAGCGTGGACGAGTTCCGCGCCGCGCTCCAGGGCGCCAAGCACACGGTCAAGCGCGCGCTCACCTCGCCGAAGCTCGTCTCGGGCATCGGCAACTGGGCCTCGGACGAGATCCTGTGGGAGGCGCGCCTGTCCCCCTTCAAGCGCGTGCGCGACCTGTCGGACGACGACTGGCCGATCCTGTTCGAGGCGATCCGCGCGACGCTGACCGTCTGGCGCGAGCGCTACGTGGCCGCGGCCCTCGAGAGCTTCCCGGAGAAGGTGAGCGCGTTCCATCCCGAGATGGCGGTCCACGGCCGCTTCGGCGAGCCCTGCCCGCGCTGCGGCAAACCTGTCCAGCGCATCGCCTTCGCCACCAAGCACGAGTCGAACTACTGCGCGAGGTGCCAGACCGGCGGCAAGCTGCTCGCCGATCGGGCGCTGTCGCGGCTGCTCAAGGACGACTGGCCGAAGACCCTCGAGGAGCTGGAGTGACAGGGCGAGCGGCGCGGTTAGACTCCCCTCGTGCCCGCCACCACGACCGCCACCTGGACCCTTCGCAAGCCCGATCGCGCCCAGGTGGACCGGCTGGTCACCAGGTACCGCGTGCCGCCCCTGATCGGGACGCTGCTCGCCAACCGCGAACACGAGGCGGGCGACGACACGGACCGGCACATGCAGCCGGACCTGCACGACCTGCACGACCCGATGCTCCTGCCGGGCATGCCGGCCGCCACCGCGCGCCTCAGCAAGGCGATCGACGCGGGGGAGCCGATCCTGATCCACGGCGACTACGACGTGGACGGTGTGACCGGCACCACCCTGCTCGTGCGCATGCTGAAGCACATGGGCGCCGACGTGCACTGGCACGTCCCCGACCGCTTCACGGACGGCTACTCCTTCGGCGCTCACTCGCTGGTCAAGGCCGCCGCGGTCGGCGCCAAGGTGGTGGTCAGCGTCGACAACGGCACGTCCGCGTTCGAGACGATCACCCAGCTGCAGGCCGCCGGCGTCGAGACGATCGTCACCGACCACCACGAGCCGCCGCGCGGGGACCTGCCCCCCGCCACCGCGATCGTGAATCCGAAGCTGACCGATTCGACCTATCCCTTCCGCGAGCTCTGCGGCGGCGCGGTGGCGTTCAAGCTGGCCTGGGGTCTGGCCCAGGAGCGCAGCGGCGCGCTCGGCGGCGGGCGGGTGACCAAGGACCTGCGCGACCTGCTCGTGGATCTGATGGGGCTCGTCGCCCTGGCGACGGTCTGCGACGTGGTGCCGCTGATCGACGAGAATCGCATCCTCGGCCGCTTCGGACTGAAGGCGCTCGAGAGCACGACCTCGCCGGGCATGCGCGCCCTGCTCGAGGTGGCGGACCTCTACGGCAAGCCGCTCAACGCCGAGGACGTCGGCTTCCAGCTCGGCCCGCGCCTCAACGCCGCGGGGCGCATGGTCAACGCGGGTCGCGCGATCGAGGTGCTCCTGTCCGACGACCTGGCGGACGCGCGCACGAAGGCGCGCGCCCTCGACGAGCTGAACGTGGAGCGCAAGCGCGTGGAGCGCGAGCTGCTCGAGGAGGCCCTGGTCGAAGCGCGGCGCTTCGAGGACCCGGAGCGCTACCCGGTCCTCGTCGTCGCCGGGCAGGGTTGGCACCAGGGCGTGATCGGCATCGTCGCCGCGCGCCTGAGCGAGCGCTTCAACCGGCCGTCGCTGGTGATCGGACTCGATG
>JAQBVH010000455.1 GCA_027623615.1 Planctomycetota bacterium
GAGCCGTGGCTCGGCTCCGCAAAAGTAGACGCGCCGGCGCTCTGCGGGCAGGCGGGCCGCTTCTTCCTTGAGCAGCGTCTGCGCGTGTTCGAAGCGATCGCCCCAGCCCATGCCGGCCGAGCCGTCGAGGAGCAGCACGAGGTCACGTGCGCCTGCGCGCGTCGGTCGCGGACCCGCGGCGGCGAACCAGGTCGCCAGCGCGATCGCGAGCACGAGCAGGTAGGCGAGCGGGTGCCGGAAACGCTCGGTCAGGACGCGCGCGCGCGTCTCCTCGACCGCCTGCTTCCAGAACAGCGTGGTGACGACGGTCACCTGACGGTGACGCACGCGCAGGCGCTGCAGGGCGAAGAGCGCTCCCGCCAGGGCCAGGGCGCCCGCGATGGCGAGGCCGGGTCCGAAGCCCAGCCAGCTCATGCCTCGTACCTCCCGCCCGCGAACAGGCTCGCGAGCTGGGGCACCACGTCTTCGTCCACGTCGATGCGCACGAGCCCGGCGCGGCGCGACTGGGCGAAGGCCGCCAGGCCCTCGTTCCACTCGTCGTAGGCGGCGCGATAGCGCTCGAGGATCCCGGTCGTGACCGAGACGTCCTCCGAGCCGCCGGTCTCGCAGTCGACCAGGCGCAGATCACCCTCCACCTTCGGGTCGCGGTCGGTCTTGCGCACGAGCTGCACGCAGAGCAGGCGATGGCGCAGCTTCTTCAGCGCGCTCGTCACCGCCGCGAGGCCCGTCGGGTCGAAGAAGTCGGAGACGATGACCACCAGACCCGAGCGCAGGCGCAGCGCGCCGAGCTTGCGCACCATCGTACGGAAGTCGGTGCTGCCGCCCGCGCGAACGTCCGCGAGCGCGCGCGCGAAGGTCATCAGCCGGCCCGTGCCGGACATGGGGCGCACGGCGATGTGCAGGTCCTCGGCGAAGGGGAACAGGCCGACCGAGTCGTGCTGGCCGAGGGCGATGGACGCGAGCGCCAGGGAGGAGCGCAGGCCCGCGAGGGCGCGCGGCGGCTCCTCGAGGAAGGCGCTGGCCGAGACGTCGGGGCAGAGGTACACGGGCAGGTCCTCGAGCTCTTCGAACAGGCGCAGGAAGACCTTGCCGAGGCGCCGGTACAGGTTCCAGTCCATCGACCGCAGGTCGTCGCCGGGGCTGTACGGCCGGTGGTCGCGGAACTCGAGGCCGGCGCCCAGGTCCCTCGAGCGCTGGTCCGCGAAGCGTCCCCCACGCGGCACCTGCCGCGCGACGAGGCGCAGGCGCGACACCGACTCGAGGAACTCGGCGTCGAGCAGGCTTTCGAGCGAAACCTCCTCGGCCATCAGCTGCCGACCGACGGCGGCTGCACGTGGGAGAGGACGGCCTCGACGACCTGGTCGGCGCTGATGCCCTCCGCCTGCCCGTGGAAGCCGATCATCACGCGGTGACGCAGGCACTCCATCGCGACCGCGCGCACGTCGTCGACGGCGACGGCGAAGCGCCCGGCCATGAGGGCCTTGACCTTGCCCGCGAGCAGGAGCGCCTGCGCGCCGCGCGGGCTCGAGCCGAGGGAGACCGCGTCGTTCACGATCTGGGGCGCGTACTCCGACCCGGGCTGGGTGCCCATGATCAGGCGGATCGCGTAGGTCTGGGCCTCGTCGGGCACGGGCACGGAGCGCACGGTCTTGCGCAGGGCGAGGATGTCGGCGCCGTGGGCGACGGGCTCGAGGGTGATGTCCTCCTCGCCGGTGGTGCGATTGAGGATCTCGCGGTACTCGTGCTCGGTCGGGTAGCCGACGACGAGCTTCATCAGGAAGCGGTCGAGCTGGGCCTCGGGCAGCGGGTACGTGCCCTCCTGCTCGACCGGGTTCTGGGTGGCCATCACGCAGTACGGCTCCTCCAGCTTGAGCGTGCGGCGACCGATCGAGATCTGCCGCTCCTGCATCGCCTCGAGCAGGGCCGACTGGGTCTTGGGCGTCGCGCGGTTGATCTCGTCGGCGAGGACGAGGTTGGAGACGAGCGGTCCCTCGCGGAACTCGAGCTCGTGCCCGCCGCCCTCCGTGTCGACCAGGATGTGCGTGCCCTGGATGTCCGCGGGCATGAGGTCCGGCGTGAACTGGATGCGCGAGAAGGCCAGGTCGACCGCGTCGCCCAGGGTCTTGACGAGCATCGTCTTGCCGAGGCCGGGCACGCCCTCGAGCAGCACGTGCCCGCCCGCCAGCAGCGCGGTCAACACGCCGTCGACGACCTCGTCCTGGCCAACCATCATGCGACCGACCTGGTCCTTGATGCGGCCGTAGGTCTGGCGGAAGTTCTCGGCGGCCTCACGGGCCACCTGGGCGTCGGGCGCGACGTCGGTCATGGGTCGGAGAGCTCGTTGCGGGGAGCAGGAGAGGTGTGATCCTACACCATCCACTCCGGACTCACGTTCGAGTGGCGTAGGCCAGCCCCCGACGGGAGGACGGCCGCGTGGACCGCGCTGCTGCTCTTCCGGAAGGGCAGCCGCCGGCGCGCGGATCGACGGTCGCCAGACGGTCGCCAGACGGTCGCCAGACGGTCGCCCGACGAGCGCTCGCCGACTCAGAGCTCGCCGGACGAGCTCGAGCAGCGCGCTCACCTCGCCCTGGTGAGCGGCGACCCGCGGGCGAGGATCACCGCGCCTGCGTGGGAGTGACCTCGGGCTGCCGGCGCTGCAGCCAGCGCCACGAATACACCAGGTGGCCGAACTCACCGGCGGCCGCGAAGGAAAGGCCCCAGGCCACCCCGACCTCTGGGTCGAGGTACCCCCCCACCAGGATCGCGGCCACCCCGAGTGGAGTCACGGCCAGGGTGATCCAGGCGCTGACTCGCAGGGTGCCCGTCGCGATGTAGAAGGCCTCAGCCACGCTCGCGAAGGCGAGGGCCATCACGCAGGGCGTGAGCGCGAAGCATAGCCTCGTCACCGGCGCGCGGTAGTCCAGCGGAACGAGGACGCTGAGCACGAGCGGCAGGCTCACGAGCATCGCTGCCCATATCGAGCCGACCAGCCCGCCGCTGAACAGGGTCGTGCGGATCCACGTGCGGCGGAAGGCGACGTGGTTGCCGACCCGCGCGGAGAACGCGGGCAGCGCGGTGCGGCTGACCCCGTTCGCGAACATGGCCGCCGCCTTGGCGATGCGCTGGGCGATGCGCAGGTAGGCGACCGCAGCCTCGCCGCCGAAGCGCGCCATCGCCAGGGCCGGCAGCACCTCGATCACGAAGTGGCCGGCGTTGCGGGTCGGCCCGAGCAGCAGCCCCTGGCGGATGCCCTGCCGCAGCGGCGCGCGCTGCACGCAGGTCCAGACGTCCGCCAACCCGGTGACGGGGAACGCGCCGGGCTCCGTGCGCGCCGCCTGCCAGGCGAGCGGGATCGAGAGCAGGGACGAGGCGATCCATCCGATGACCGCTCCCTCGATCGAGCCGGTCGCAACCGCACCGCACACGACCAGGAACGAGCGCGTCAGCTCCGTGCAGGTCTCGAGCCCGGCGAGGCGCACCATGCGGCGGCCCGCCTGCAGCTGGAGCCCGGTTACCGCCCGCAGGAGCTCGATGGTCGGCGTCCAGCAGAGGGCCATGGCCCACGTGATCACCTCCCGATCCTCGAAGCCGAAGCGGGGCGCGACGAGGGGCAGGGCCACGCCGCAGAGCCCGATCGCCAGGGCCATGCCCCCGTGCGCGAGCACCGCGAAGCCGAACCAGGCGCGGCGCGTCTCCTCGTCCCCCTTGGAGCCGGCGTGGGCCTGGCGCGAGACACCGATCGTGTTGACGCCGGTCGCGAAGACGAGGGTCACGACGCCGAACAGCGCGGCGGCGATGTAGTAGCGTCCCTGCTCGGTCGCGCCCAGCGCGCGGGTCAACACCAGGGCCGTACCCACGCTGGCCCCCGCCCGCAGCAGGCTGCTCGCCTGGAGGATACTCGAGTCGCGCAGGATGCTCACGGGCGGTCAGGCCCGTGAGGGTCGCACGGACCTTGGGAACGGAAGCGGAGCACGGGAGCGGGAGGATCCTCCTCCGCGGGGGTGGGAGCAAGCGCTCGTGGGTCGGGAATCCCCTTCGGCGGGCCCCGCGTGTTGCAAACACGGCGCGGGGTCGCGTACGACCTCTGGGCGGGTGCCCGCAGACGGCTGGAGCTAGACGTCCCAGCGATGCGGCCCG